>JBDKUB010000542.1:0-2844 GCA_039679915.1 Anaerolineaceae bacterium | reverse complement strand
ACCTGTCCCCTCTTTTTTTGCCATACTATACACAGAAAGCAGGGTAAAATACAAGCCATTTCTCTTAACGGTTTACCACAATAATTTCGATTGTTTGTTTTATTGGCTTCAGTCATTTGAATTTATGACCCCACCCTCAGGGGCTGTCCTAAAAGAAGGCTGTCACCTCGAGCGAAGCGAGAGGTCTTTTCATAAATATGCTAAGATGTCTCACTGCTCCTTCGCTGCGCTCAGGACATGGCTCGACATGACATATATGACTTTTTGGACAGCCCCATGAATAATTAGCCTCTCATCACAATCTCCTCCAATTAGGAGAAAGGAGCGAGGATTTATTCATCGCCAGTCTAAATCATAGAATGCGCTTCGACAGACCCCTGCTCATCTTGGAGTAAGTATGATTGAGATTGGTCGAATTTCGATAAACCTCGAATACAGACTCACCTGGAGAATGGTAATGATTAATCACCCGGCTTGGAGTTCCCCCATCTATGAAATGATCGATCTTACCCTGGAAAAAATCATCGCCCAATACCCATATGCCGGGCTTGCCATAGGTATTGTTGATCATGAAAAAATTGTTTACACGAAATGTTTCGGGTTCCAAAATCTGGAGACGAAAATCCCGCTAACACCCCTTTCCCTTTTCTCCATTGCTTCGATTTCCAAGACCTTCGTCGCCACTGCCATCATGCAACTGGTAGAACAGGGCAAGTTGACCCTGGACACCACCCTTAATTCGATATTGCCCTATTTTCACATGGCTGACCCGCGTCATACACACTTTACCATCGAACAGATGCTCAGCCACACTTCCGGAATGCCGGATATTCTGGATTACACCTGGCAGCCGCCTGAGTTTGATGAGGGCGCTTTAGAGCGCTATGTGCGCAGTTTTGGAAAAGAAAAGCTGGTTTTTGCACCTGGTGAGAAATTCGTTTACAGCAATACGGCATATGATATTTTAGGTCAGGTCATCGCAGAGGTGTCCGGTCGACTTTTCGAAGATTATATCGAGGAGCATATTCTCCAGCCATTAGGCATGAAATATAGTACATTCCTGTACACTAAAGCCTCCCCTGACTTGATTACTACCCCTTACCTTAGTCTGCCCGATATCGAAGCCAGTCCCTTATATCCTTATACCCGCGCCCATGCTCCCTGTGGGTCGCTGCATACCCATGTCATTGACCTATGCGCCTGGGCGATTGCCAACTTGAATAGAGGCAGATACGGTGAAAATCAAATCCTCTCGTCCGCCAGCTACGATTTACTCTGGCAATCCGGCGCGCTTGTGGATGAAGCTCACCCTGATGAATATGTCGGGTTATGCTGGTTCTTGAGTAAATATCGAGACGTATTGCGGGTCAGTCATTCCGGGAGCGATCTTGGCTTCAACACTTTATTAACTCTGCTGCCCGAGAAATTGGTGGGGGTGGTAGTCTTGGCGAATTCCTATCCGGCACCCACAAATGTGATTACTGAGGCGATTTTGGATATCATCCACGGCTTTGAGCCGTGTTACCCAAAGCCACCGGTCGTTCAAGCGCTTGCTCCTGTATTGAAATCCCAGGGATTGGAGGCTGCCATCACGGCATATCACAAAATTAAAGAAAACCAAGCGTACGATTTCGACTTCAATCCAGGACAGTTTTTTAATATCGGATACGTATTGAACGATATCAGGCGAACGGCAGAGGCTATGGATATCCTAAAGTTGGGAATCGAAATAAACCCTACAGCAGACGAACTTTATTTAGAGCTAGGGCGTACCGCACTGCAATCCGGCGATAAAATTCAAGCGGAACACTTCTGTCAGCAGTGCCTATCGATCAATCCTCACAATTGGGAAGCTGCCAGGTGGCTTAATGACTTGTACCAAAATCGAATTTGAAGTCCGCCTAACGCTTGAGTGGTATGATTGCGGTAAGTGATTTATGGTGCGCCGCATCTATTTATTCTTCCACCTTGTCCGCAATTTGGTCGATTACCCTTTGCGCCAGCTTTTCCATTGGCGGCGGAATGGATTGCGCCTTAAAAACGAATCCAAAGAGACATTATTTAACGATCTTAAAGAGCCGGACAGTTCTCAGGCTCAGGCTGCTGCCCAGCGTTTGCTCGAAACCTATCATCTGGACTCCTTGTATTCAAATAGCACTCAGGATAACTATCGGGAGAATTTATACTATCTCGACATGCTGGAAAGCTCCTTGAATACAGGGCTGCCTCATCTTCCCCCAAAAATTACGGCTGCCGACATCGGACCTTCGCATTGGTTCTATGTCAAGGCATTATATGCAGCCCTCAAATGGTGGCAATTCCCCCAAGGCAGGGAGGTGACATTATTCGGCTTCGAAAGAGATGCCTACCGGGTTTATTCCGATTTGTATTCTCGCTACGATCATGCCCTGGCACATAGTAATCATCTGCTGGATGTAACGTATATTCCTCATGCTTTTGAACCTCGACCGAACTCCTTCGATATCATTACCCAACTTTTCCCGTTTATTTTTCTTTCCGACCACTTGGAATGGGGGCTGCCGCTATCCCTGTTCGACTCTGCTGCATTGCTGGCTTCAGTCTGGGTTAGTTTGAAACCGGGCGGTTTATTGATCATTGCCAATCAGGGCAAACAGGAACATGAAGAGCAAACGGAGCTTCTTCGCCGGGTGAATATCCCAGGGAAAGCGTCCTATCTGTTTAATTCTCTATTCTATCGATATGACCAGCCCCGATATATCACCATCGCCTGTAAGGAAAATGAATAACCCCCTTTTGGTTGCAAACGCTATCCAGCATGCCCGTTATTTGGCAGAAACGATTGGACCGCGTCCAGCCGGCAGC
>JBDKUB010000071.1:0-4145 GCA_039679915.1 Anaerolineaceae bacterium | reverse complement strand
TGCCAATATGGTTTTTGGTGTATTTCCTGGCTGATTGTCCTGCCGACCTCGATGGCTTTACGCAATGATGACGATTTGGACATCCAGGGTATAACGGTCCACCAAAACGAGATTTCCAATTGATAAGAGATTTGCCGAATACTCATTTTATCGTGAAGTCGTGACTTTCATTATTTTTCCCCGCTCGTTGACGGTCACACGAATCGAGCGGGGGATTGCAGTTTGATCAGAAGCATTAGCTGAACTGTTGAATGTAAAGATAAAGAACGGTTGATCGGAATTCTGATTTCCTTTCGGTAACGGTTGGCGGCGGATCTTTGGTGTTACGCCCGCAAATTCCGGATATTTCTTGTGAATTTGATTTGTTACCGATTTAATCACATCGGCAGAGAGGGCAGAGTTACCCTTCATATTTCACTCGCTTTCGTAAAAACGCCGGAAGGTCAAGGTCGATGGGTTCCGGATATTCATGCATGCGTTCAACATTGTATGCACCAACCGGGAGTGTTTCGACGGGATGGCGCACGCTGGAATTTTCGACAGGAGAAACCTGTGGTTCTTTAACAGCCGGCTTGGAAAATGTAGCTTCCAAAGTGGGTGCTTCGATGCCGGTAACGACCAGGATTACCTGAACTCTTCCCAGCATCTGATCGTCATTGATGACGCCCATGACTATTTCTGATTGCGAGCCGGTTTGATTTTGCAAATAAGTCAATGCCGATTCCACCTCGAATAAGGTTAAATCGGGTCCCCCTGTGAAGTTAGCGATAATCCCTGAAGCATGTTCGAGAGATACCGTTTCTAATAGTGGGTGGTTCAAAGCTTGTTCGATGGCTTGTTGAGATTTATTTTCACCGTACCCATGGCCGATTGCCATAAATGATCCGCCGCCTAACATCATCAGCCGCCGAATATGCGAGAAATCCACATTGATCAAGCCGGGTTCGGTGATTAGCTCAGTAATTCCTTGGACAGCTTGGCGAAGTACGTCATCTGCCAGGCGGAATGCAGTTTCTATGGGTAAATCCTTGGGCGCTACATATAGCAATCTATCGTTAGGGATGGCAATCAGCGTATTGGTTTTCTCCCTTAGCTGCGCCAGCCCTTCCGCAGAATTCTTTTGACGGCGACCCATCTCGAAAGAAAATGGGGTTGTGACAATGGCAATGGCGACAGCGCCGATTTGACGGGCTATTTCTGCTGCTACCGGAATTGAACCTGTGCCTGTTCCACCGCCCATGCCGGCGGTAAGAAATACCATATCCGCACCGGCTAAGGCATCGGCAATTTCTTTGGCGCTTTCCTCGGCAGCCGCCTTCCCGATAGCCGGATCGCCACCCGCCCCTAATCCGCGCGTGACCTTATGCCCCAATTGAATTTTCACCGGAGCAGGATTGGCTTCCAATGCCTGTTTATCGGTATTGGCAGCGATAAAATCCACCCCATGGAAACCCAATTCCACCATTCGAGTGACCGCATTACAGCCCCCGCCGCCAAGCCCTATTACTTTCAATACGGGTTGTTTAATTGAGAAATCAGGATTGCTATTGTTTTGGGAATGCCATAAATTATATTCTTCTTCAAATGATGGATGGGTAGGTGAGATCATTGGTTCACTCCAATAAATGCACTGTTTTTAAAGCGTTAATGCAATAACTGTGCCATCTCAAAATAAGTGCTCGACCTGGCACCCCGAGCTTAATAATTTTTCCAGTGTGCCGGCTGGATATTGCTGAATATCACCAATGACTGTGATTTTATCGGCTAGCAGGGCTTCATCGACCGAAAATCCCAACGCAGGTTTATGCTTCAAGAAATATCCACGCAGAGTGTCCATGTAATAAGCCAGTAATTCCTCGTGACAATCGGGGATGAGTACATAATGGGATATGGCAGTTCCTACGGGACGGCTTTGCGGTATGGATTTCATCGTACTTTTCGCAGGAATTTTTTTCCGCCATTGTTTGAACATATCGACCATGGGGAGAGTATTTCCGTCTGGTTGAAACCAGGCTTGTGCGCTTTCGTCGCTTTCTGAAGCAGCGGATAATAGATAGTAGTTGAAACAGAGCACCTCTTCTGGGATAGGCTCCCAAATTGGATTGGCTTCGGGAAGAGATGATTCTGATGATTCGTAAGTTTCAGTTAACAATCGGGCGATTGCCAGGCACTGGCTGTCATGTTCATTGCGAATTTCAGCGGCATTCCCAAACATAGGATTACATGACCCGGTATTCGATTCCAACAGGATCATAGGAAGCGTTTTATCGAAGATTGCCTGTCCAAGCGATTGATACCAGGAAAATATATAGAATCCACACTGATCTTGTTGGTCCGGCGGCGTGTAATATGGCTTTGCGCCCGGCCAATTTTGAGGTCCACCTATCCCCCAAGCAAGTGGATTTGCCCCCGGGACGACATAGGCGCTCAGTGTGAGGTTTTCGCAAAGGAGCGAGGTTTCCCTTCTGAGGATCCCCTGCAGCGCTTCGCGGAGAAATGCAGTATCCCAATAATCACCGGCTGGTTCAAGCGGTGGAAAGACAGGCGTAATGCCGGATTTTAGCGCCAATTCCGCGAGTGGGATGAATCCATCTAAGAACCGCTCGACTAAATCCGATTGCATCCAAGCTTGAGGCTGCCAAAAATTACGGCAGTTGGGACGGTCGAATAATATAATATGTTGTACTCCCCATTTTGCGTATGGCTCGAGCAATGGAGACAACTCATTGGTTAGGGTAGGCGATAACGTAATATTTTTGAAATGAAGGATAGGTTTTATATTAGCTTCGACCAGCGCATTAATAAAATATTCTGGAATAGCTCTCTCGGTGGTTGTGGTTAAGACAAGCCAGGATAATCCCAGGTCATGTAATTGAGGAATCCATTGTTCGGCATCCTTTTCCCGGTAATGATGATCGTCGGTGAAATAGTGAATTCCTATCCGTGTGGTTCGATTTGGTGGAATAATAGATGTCATAAATCACTTATCCAGTTTGTTCTAATAAAGGATGCAAGATGTATACCAGCGTGGTATCGGGTCGAATAAACGTAGCCAATATAAAATCTATTATTTTAATAATTGCTGCTATGAAGAATATAAGAGTGTTGATAAAACCAATTATTAACTGGGATTGTCCTAAAAGAAGGCTGTCACCTCGAGCGAAGCGAGAGGTCTTTTCATAATTATACTAAGATGTCTCGCTTCGCTCGACATGACATATATGACTTTTTGGACAGCCCCTTGGGTAGGGGACACTGTTGCTTCATCTTTTTCAACACCCTCAAGAATATCTACTTGCGCGATAGTTTTGATTATCTGTCATTGCGAGGGGCGTTTTTTTGGCCCGAAGCAAACTTTGAACCATAGAAAATAATATGTTTTAGAAAGATTGCTTCGTTCGCTTCGCTCTTTCACCATGACAACTCGCAAACTGTCGGGCAGATATAAAAATATTTGCTTGTTCTTTTCTAATAACAAAATCTTTTTGAAAAATGGACAAATAATTAGGCAAATGCACTAAATTCAAGTTAGAATAGGGGTAATCAGAGATGGACGAAAAAATCTAGTACAGCAATGGCTGAGAGATGATCAATTGGATATGGCGATAATTCTATGTTCGATCCCGATTATTTTTCATAATTTGGAGAGATGAGTTTTTATCATGGCTGCTCAACAACCCGCCCTTTTTCATCGAAGAATGTTCTGGGCATTTTTAATTTTGACTTTGATTCTATTGAACGGGTGCAGTGGTAAAAACAATCAGCATAATACAGCTCAATCTTTTACGGTCGATCCGGTTTTTCAGGAATTCTATGACCGAATGGGAGGAAAACGGGTTTTAGGGGCGGTCATTTCGCCGGCTTTTGTCATACAAAATACGCAATATCAATACACGGAAAACGCTGTTCTAATGAAACACCTATTGGCGGAGGGTGACCAAAAAGTCAAACTATCACCGGTGGGTATAGATTTAAATATCGACGAAAATTTAGAGTTCGTCGAAGGGCAAATCAACGGTCCGTTTTTACGGGACTTTATCTACCCCGAATTTTTCCAGGTCTACCAATATCTGGGCGGGCTTCAAGGAGTAGGGAAACCGTTGACCGGTTTACACTATAACCCAAAACGCCAGCGGTATGAACAG
>JBDKUB010000383.1:0-13685 GCA_039679915.1 Anaerolineaceae bacterium | reverse complement strand
TGGGCATGGCAATGACTACTTCATCGATGTCATACGCTTTAACCACTTCTGTGAGCCGGGCAAGAGGACCATAGATGGGTAATCCACGAATGTGTCTGCCAATTTTATGGACATCATCGTCCAAACTAGCTACAGGCTTTAAACCCAACTGTGGATTCGAGTTTAATTCTCGGATCATTTGAGCGCCAGCTTCCCCGGCGCCTACAATCAATGCTCTGCGAGCCGGGGGCAAATCTATGCTCCGCCAATTGATATCCCCGCTATATTTTTCGGTAAGCATGAGTATGACTCTAAGCCCACCCAATAATAACAGGCTGATGACGGCTTCTAAGATTAATAAAGACCGCGGAAATGTAACCATGTACCGAGGGAACAAAAACCATAAAGTAATCGGTGCCATGATGATCGAGCCGAGTAATATCGAAAAAGCCAGCCGAATAAAATCATTGGTAGTGGCAAAGCGCCAAATTTGCGAATACATACCTGTAAAATATAATACGATGGGGTGAATTAATGCCGTCAACAAAATATATGGCCAGATGATCCTTAAGAAATAGCCAAACAAAGGTTGACCAATATAAAATACTTCCAATCGAAGCATTAGCCCAATAATGACGGATAAAACCGTCAAGAACATATCAGCGAGAATCATGTACCAATAGCGCATCATAGCTTTTTAAAATGGTTAATAAGTAAAATATGTAAGTTTTATCCTAGATTTTGGAATATCATATAACCAGACTTAGAACAGTAAAATCCGGTTATTTAATAATTATGATATGGCTGATTATACACCACTGTATTTGTTTATTTACTCAGCCTCACCCTCAGGTTTCACGCAACATATTTCTGCTAATTTTTTTCTGGCTTGCTCGTTATCCCCATTTTTAGCTAAAGTAATCAACTCTTCTACTTGTTGGTCGATCGAGTTATCTTGAGTATTCGATGAAGATTGAACGACAAATATTTTTTCGCACCCCGTAGAAACCGGGACTTCATCTTCCATGAACAGCTCTTCGTGCAATTTTTCGCCTGGTCGTAATCCGGTAAAAACGATCTCGATATCCTTTCCTACCTGATAGCCGGATAAATTGATCAAATCTTGAGCTAAATCGACAATTTTTATCGGCTTTCCCATATCCAATACATAAACCTCACCATCACTACCCAAGGATGCTGCCTGTAACACTAACTCTACGGCTTCGGGTATGGTCATGAAATAACGGGTAATCTCAGGATGCGTCACCGTGACCGGACCTCCAGCGTTGATTTGTTGTCTAAAAAATGGGACAACGCTTCCGCGGCTGCCTAACACATTACCAAATCTCACCGATACAAAAGGTTTCTTCGATTTGCTCGCAGCTTCTCGCACAATCAATTCAGCAACTCTTTTTGTCATTCCCATGACATTTATAGAATTCACCGCTTTATCCGTAGAGATGAAAACAAACCGCTCAATGGGAAATTCTTGTGCCAGTTCGACCAAATTTCGCGTACCAAGAATATTATTGCTGATTGCATCTTCAAGGTTTTCTTCCATTAATGGTACATGTTTATGAGCAGCGGCATGAAAGATAATTTGTGGAGAATAACGTTTAAAAATCGTATGCAGCCTAGATTTATCTCGTACATCCGCCACTACAATACTTATTCCAATCGATTGCCTCTCTTCGATATGTTTTTCGAACATCTTGAGCCGAGCAGATAATTCGAATAAACTATTTTCACCATGACCAAGCGCAATGATCTCGGCTGGACCATATTGAGCAACCTGTAAGCATAACTCTGTCCCAATCGATCCTCCCGCACCGGTTATCAATACGCGTTTTCCCGATATCATGGCATGAACTAATGTTGTATCCATATCCACGGGTTCCCGCCGCAACAGGTCTTCGATGTCAATATTTCGAATGCGGCTTATCGAAGCTTGACCGGAAAGCATTTCATAGATACCCGGTACGGATTTGAACGGAATTTTTAGATTTTCACAACTTTTTATAATATCCCGAATTACTTCACCAGAAGCGGACGGCATGGCAATGATGATTTCTTGAATATTGTATTCACGAATGATCTCAGGTAAATCATTTATTGCTCCCAAAACGGGTATGCCGTGAATGACCATTCCGATTTTAGCGGGATTATCATCCACAAATCCCACCGGCTCCATCGAGACATACTTACTGGTGAGCATTTCCCGTGCAACAACTTCCCCAGCATCGCCCGCACCTACAATGATCACTCGTTTGCTCTTTTGCGATTGAGCATTTCGGCTTTTGATATATTCTTCGAACCTCGGTCCAAAACGAACGCCTCCCACAACAATAAACGTCAACAGTCCATCGATCAAGGGTATCGAGCGAGGAAATCCCGAAGCAATGAATAGATGAAGCTGGCGTAATATGGAGAAGATGCCGGTAATCAATACGGTGGAAATAAAAACAGACGTACCAATAGCGACCAATTCATCGATACTGGCATAGCGCCAATATCTCGAATAGAGTTTAAAACTGTAAAAAACACCAATTTTAATCACAAGGGATATGACGGTTAAATAAAAAATAGCAGTTAGATATTCTGGATTAAATGGAAGGTTGATCCTTAATGCTAAAGCTATCAGAGGCGTTAGAGACAGCATTAATATATCGATGATCAAAAAGTGGCGATTACGTAGATGAAATAAAGAAAAATTTCGAGAACTCATTCGTTAAATACCGCAAATACCGTTTTATAGATTATATACAAATCGTTTAGCAAAGACTGGTGTTTTATATATTCTAAATCAATTGATAATTTCGCAGGCATGATTTCGTTTATATATTTTTCTTGCCAATTCTCTCCAGTCAGGATTTGCTCTTCATCCCGATATTTTATAGAAGCGGGGCTGGTAATTCCCGGCTTTACACACAGCACCTGCAGTTGCTCTGGAGAATAGCGAGCCACATAAGCAGGAACTTCCGGCCTGGGTCCTACGATGCTCATATCCCCCTTCAACACGTTGAAAAATTGAGGCAGCTCATCCAATTTATACTTTCGTAAAATTTTTCCGATATTAGTAATACGGTTATCTCCGTTTCGGGTAATATTAGGTCCTTTTTGAGGTGCATCTACGACCATACTACGGAACTTTATCAAATCGAATAGTTTTCCCTTTTCCCCCACTCTTTTGGAGCAATAAAAAATCGGTCCTGCAGAAGTCAATTTTATGGCTATGGCTATGATCAATAAAATGGGTGACATAACTATTAGAGTAAGAAGAGAAAAGAAGATATCAAAAAGACGTTTCATCTTTTTCTAAATGGCAGTACTTTTTACAACATCCTTAACAGCTTCAATCACATCTTGTATGTCCTGTTCACTCATCCGAGAATAAATAGGAAGGGATATGATTCGTTGATATTCATTGAACGCTACCGGAAAATCCTGCGCTTTGTAGCCATAAGTTTTTTGGTAGTAAGGATGAATATGCAAGGGAATAAAATGAACGCTTGTGCCGATATTTTTAACGCGAAGTCTCTCGATGAATTCAGTTCTACTTATACATAGTCTTTCAAGATTTAGACGTAAGATATACAAATGCCATCCATGGCTTGTTTCATCTTGAGGAATCAGGGGAATTTGCAACTCAGGCATTGCCGAAAAAGCCTGATTATATTTATGAGCGATATCCAGTCTGCGCTGCCACATCTTCTCGACTTTTCGCAACTGAGCGATGCCCATGGCAGCCGCCACATCCGTCATGTTATATTTATACCCAGGTGCTAAGATTTCGTAATACCATGACCCCTCTTGGGTGTACCGGCTCCACGCGCCGCTGCTGATACCATGCAAGCTCATAAAGCGGCAGTGATCTGCCCATATTTCATTCTCAGTGCAAATCATTCCACCTTCTCCCGTAGTAAGTGTTTTTGTAGCATAAAAACTAAAACACACGATGTCCCCCAAACTGGTTTTTGAGCGATGGTTATAGATGGTGGGCAGTGAATGTGCCGCATCCTCGATGACTTTTAAATCCCACTTATGGGCAATACTACAAACCGCATCCATATCGACTGGAAATCCAGCCAGGTGAACCGGGATAATGGCTCGGGTACGCGGGGTAATCACTTCCTCGATTTTTTGAATATCGATATTCAAGCAGCCGGCATCAACATCGACAAATACCGGACGTGCATTGAAATATCGAATAACCTCTGTTGTGGCAGCAAAGGTCAATGGAGTTGTGATGACTTCATCCTCCGGTTTTAAACCAATGGCATCCAGCGCTAAATGCAAAGCAGCCGTACATGAATTGACAGCAACGGCATATTTTGCACCAACATATCGGGAAAATTCAGTTTCGAATTGCTTCACTTTTGGTCCAGTGGTCACCCAACCTGAACGAATAGCTTCAGTTACTTCAGCGATCTCAGTATCATCAGTATCTGGCAGAGCAAATGGTAAGAAAGTTGAACGCATAAATAAGTCCTTTTACCTCTATAGGATATTTATAAGATATTCATTCATGGATCGACCTTCTGGGGTTTCAAAAGACCGCTCGATAACAAATCCTAACTTCTTATAAAAATGATTCACGCCATCGTTATCTATTGCATCGGTCGTTAGATCGACCTTTTTTAATCCACGTCGAGCAGATTCATCGAGAAATGCCTTTACCAATAATTCGCCAATCCCTTTCCCTTGATATTCAGGTAAGACGGCGATCGAGAGAAGCGAACCTCGATTGGCTTCATTGGACGCAGATTGTGGCATTTTCAACGCTCGAAATAGCCGTGAGATGATGGATGGATTCTTAATTACCGGTTTAATAGAAGCTAATCCAAACCGCCACCATCGATGGATAATCAATCTTCGATAGAAATTCGAGGGTTGCGCAGTACCTGCTACAAAACCAATAACCCTCTGCTCCTCAGAAACAAATGCAATGCCATCAGCATCTTGAATAATACTCGAATATAGCTGGGTAAGAAAATCCCTTCCCAAAAATGAAAGAAAAAAACCTTCAAATGAAATCATGTGAACATCGACTACTTGATCGATATCTGTTGACTTCATCGAGCGTATAACAACCATGAGCCTCTTACCGGGTATTTTGTTTTTCGAACAATTCTATGCACTCGATAAATAAATCTTCGAAATGCTCGGCTGCTTTCTGGGGGGAATGGAATTCTTCGACATATTTTCTTCCCTTCATCCCATATGCGAGGCAAAGTTGAGCATCACTTCTTAATTTTATAATCGCTTCTGCCAATTGCTCAGTATTTTCAGGATCGACGCATATGCCTGCCTGGGCACGCTCGATTAGCTCTCTCGCCTCGCAACCCTCATCCAAACACGCGATAATCGGCTTACCGCTCGCCATGATGGAATAGGTTTTCGAGGGCAATGAACCAAACCCTGCTCCTTTTTTTAAGACGATCAATGCCACACTAGCCGAGGCTAATACCTGCATCAAACGCTCACGAGGCTGAAGGGGAACGAATTGGACATTCGGTAAACCCATTTTTTGGGCTTCACTCATCAAATCAACTTTCCCAGCACCATCTCCAACCAATACGAAACGGATTTCCGGTTGGGAAATAAACCTCGCAGCAGTATCTAAAACGATTTCCAATCCTTGCGAAAGTCCAATATTACCAGCATAAAGGACGATAAATTTATCTGATAATCCATACTCATTTGAAAAGTCATTTTCTTTTGGTAGGGGCTTAATCAGCTTAAGATCCACCCAATCATAAATCAATCGAATTTTATTCTCCGGAATATCCATTCGCATAATGGCTGGGATAAAGGATTTCGATAAAATTCTAATTAGTGTAGCTTTTTTCAGACAATATTTTTCGAAAGTGGTTACCCATTGAATGATCAACCTGTTACGAAAAATACCCGTCTGGATACCAATGTCCGGGTAAACATCATAAACAGCATACACCAATGGTTTCCTTTTTACCACCCCTAAAAAAAACAATGGGATTCCAGTCATAAAAAATGGATTATTCAATAATATCACATCGTATTCTTTATTGATTCCCGATAAGGTTGCCCCAATTTGAAATATAAATAATTGCACTAGTCTTTGGAACAAATTAGCACGATTTACCGAAGGGAGCGGCACCCTAATTACATTAACACCATTCTCTTTTGTTTCGACCGGATGTTTATAACGAAAATCGGGTCGGACTATCCCAGTCGGGTAATGCGGCACAGCCGCGATCACCGTGACATGATTGCCTCGCTTCACCAGCTCTTCGCTCAGCATAGTAGACAAGGGAGCTGCCGGTCCGCCATCAGGAAGGTAAAAAGGGGTAACAATGAGGATGTGCAAGGATGAATCTGCTCTATTGATTTATATTCTCCAAAATCGATTCACAAAAAATATCCAAACCCTCTGTTATTTTTATCGCGTCAAATTCTTTTTTCGCTAGTGTTTCAGCATTTTCTGCCATTTCTTTATGCAAGCATTTGTCATCTAGCAGTAATTTAAGCCCATTGGCAATTTCGATAACATCAGGTTCCACAATTAATCCAGCATTTGCAGACATTACTTCTGGCAAATGACAATCAGGAGTTATCAATACGGGTATTCCATATGCCAATGCCTCGATCACAGCTAAAGGTATCCCTTCGCTATACGATGTCAATGTAAAAAGATAGGCTCTTTGTAATAACGATGTTTTAATATCACCGGTAACTAACCCGGGAAATATTACTTTATCAGAGATATGAAATTTATGAACAATGCTTTCTAGTGTTGATAAATAGTTTCCTTCATCTGGCCCAGCTATTATCAATGAAAATTCTGGATAATTCGAGTATATTTTTGACCAGGCTTCTATTAATAGATCGATGCCTTTTTTGGGATGTAATCTCCCTAAAAATAAAATATATTGTTGTAAAGAATGATCTGATAAATATTCACCGAGGATTTTTTCAGGTTCATCATGACGCGGAACAGGAAATAATAAACCGGTTTTTATTTTATAGATTGGTTTTTGTATACCAAAATTTTTTAATTCTTCGCTCTCATTATCATTCAACACGATAATTCCATCGGATTTCGAAAATATCTTTTTCTCGACAAACTTCCAATAAATTTTCTTTTTAAAACTATGATATTTTATTGCCCATGTATCTAAACTACCGTGAGTATAAATTAAAAATGGCTTGTTATATTTGTGACAAATAATCGATCCTATCCAATCGAAATATGTCCAAATGCCATGAATAATCACAATATCATATTGATGAATTTGGGATGATAAGAACTTTGGCAATCTTGGAGAAAAGTAAAATGTGTGCGGAAGCAAAAAGCTTTTTCTTTCGAAATAATAAGTTGGAATGCCATCTTCATCTACCCATCTAGATTCATTTTGAACAGGTAAAGATATTTTCTCTTCTAAGTTGCTCGTTGTCGTTATTACCGCGACTTGATGCCCTAACAATTTTTCCGAGAGCGCCAGTTTATGGAGTTGCTGAGCAGGTCCGCCGGTTCGGGTTGCATGGATATAGTAAGGGATTAAATGGAGTATTTTAAAATTCTTATTTGACATACATAATTTCTACAAACTCAATAACAATAATAATTAAGGATCGAATGAAAATATTCCGTCGAAAAAATGGCTATGCGCAAAATACGACAAAGAGTAGTGGTTTCTCAAAGCCCATTCTATTATTAGACTTATGATTATTATTTCGTCCCTCGCTCCCTTTTTCTACTTTGGTGAGGTTGTAATAAGGAGAAATATTAATTCTTGTTTTCCATGCCCCCCTGTCCTGCGGACATCCCCCCATTTTTGCAAAAAATGGGGGGATAAGAGGGGGGTTATCTTAAAATTATCAAAATGATCCTTAGAAATCGAAACATTCGAAGTCAAAAGTTTGGTTCAGGCTCGTAAATGATACCAAAACCAAAAGCCCTTTTTAAGGTGATTAAAGTATTAATAATAGAATCATGTTTGACAAACCAGTAGGCTTTCTTGCTTTGATATAAATTGATGGTTTTAACTATAATCGCTCCACAGGATTATCGATTATTCAAATTTGATTCTCTTTATTATTTCCCTTGGGAGCCACCAGCCAGAGCGCTATTGACGGTAGACCAATGATACCTAACATCATTATTCCCCACGTATCACTACTGCCAAAAATCATCCAAAGAACACACATCCAAGCAATTCCAGTAGTTTTCACTAATAGTGGTGAATCAGATGATAACATTCCATCAAGTTTTTTACATAAAAAGCCACATAAGCCTGCCATTAAAATTACGGTGAATATCCCACCTTCACAATAAAAACTACCTAACAAAGTTGATTTTGCTCCATAAAGCAACTCCTCGATTGTCGGAGGTATCAACGGCTGCGATTTGTCCAGCCAATCTACTATGAAATATTTATTTGGATATAGCCGGTAGGGTATCCACCCGGAAATTACATAATTCAAAAGACGCAAACCATAATCATAACCAACCAAAGTATCTTTTACATAACTTTCTAAATACCATGTTGCAAGCATCGAAGCATCCTGACTGCCAAGGGCGCTTGATATATTATTTATCGAATCGGATGCTAGATTTATTAACTCATCCCCAACAGATGCCAACTCCCAATTTGTATGCCCCCGTTGTTGCAAGGATACAGTTAATATTAATATCAAGAATAACCAGCTTATATGCGGCCATCCTTTATTTCTGCGCACAGTATCCGCAATCGATATCGCCAATAGAATAGAGACTATAACGAATCGCGACCAACCATAAGGTAATGCTAGATAAACATATATAACGGATGAGATAAAACCTCCCACCCTTAAATATCTTGAATCTGAAATCGTTGTCAATATTAACGGGATAAATAAAAATATATATCCAATCGACTCATAACCTGAGACTTCCCCAACAAAACGGCCTTCTTCAACAACTACTTCTTTTGAATTTAATATCAAAGCCCTGTATGATAATAATGAATATACTCCAAAACCAATGATTACAAAACAGACTAACAGCATAGGCACCGTCAATCTTTTCAACCTCAAGTTCCATGTAACCGGTTTTGTTTTTGTTCTAATATATATATAAAAAAACGAGATGATACCCATAATGGCAACGAATAATATCCAAAATCCACGTTTTACTCCACCAGCAATATCAAGATGGATGTAATATCGATATAGATCATTCTGCCATAAAGAAAAAGCCGGATTAAGAAAATAATAAAGTAAAAATGATGACCATGCCCAAAAACCCGCACTCGTCCATTTAAATAAATTATGTTTCCATAAGATAATGGCTATAACAAGAAGAACAATTCCCATTAAACTACAATGAATAATTAATAAATTTGCAACGGTCCAACCCATAATATTGCTTTACCACCGATTCTCAAACCACTATTTATCTTCGAGGATGCAGTTCTTGAGGTCTTTCAGACATCATAATATTCATTGATTTTAGATACCCCAGCGTTCCTCATTCTCCCCCTCCTCTTTGACAAGCAGAGATGTTTATCAGAATTCGCTATATATATTTTCTATGTATCTGATTGATGGTTTCATGTAACCACACTCGATCTTCTGATTGGGGGAAAAATAGTTGTCGTAACGGAAGATCGTAATATTTTCGAATGAACATCAATAAATATGTAAAAGAAATAAAATAAGCCACTAAAGAAGCAATCGCGGCTCCCATAATCAACATGCGAGGTAACAATAAATAAAGAATAATTACAGTTACAAGTAGACCTATTAACTCACTGTAGGTTGAAATAATTGGTCTGCCAGTCCCTTTAACACTTGACGCCAATACGCTATTCGCCCCAGAAAAAAAAGCAGCCATAATCAATACTTGAGCAACCTGAACTGATGATGCGTACGCACTTCCAAATAATAAGGGTAATAAATAAGGAGATATAACTATCATGACAATAGCACCCATGCCGCATGCCCAAAAATTCAACCTCAATAATCGTGATATTTTTACAGATTGATCATTAATATCAGGCGTCATTGATAAAGAAGGGAAACCGATCGTGGCTATTGCTGATGAAATCAAGTTTAATCCACTGCTAAATGTAACAGCAACAACATACAACCCCAATAATTTTGGCGGCAACCACACAGCCATAACCATTTGATCTAAACGTAAATTGAGAATAGAAGACACATTCCCAATATGCGCTTTAATCCCATAATTGAGCATTTTTCTTAATATTGACCAATCAAAAATATGATTGTACCAACCTTGTTTTATGGAATAAACGCTGACAAAAAGGAAATTTAGGAAATATGAAACGAGTAACGATATGACACAATTTTGGACCGATAAGTGCTTAGATAAAAATAATATTATGATTAAAATCGTGTAGCTCCAACTTAGAATTAGACGTGCAAGATTGTAAACGATTATTTTTAACCGACCTTGAATGACAGCATGTTGGTTTAATGCAATAAGATTTATTGGAATGAAACATAAAAATAGCTTGGCTAAAGTTATAGATTGATTCGAATAAGATTTCATCAATACCGGAATGAGGAGTAACCCAATAATAATCAGAAGCGCAGATTGAATCAATGCAATAATTACCCCGGTAGTTAAAATCGAGGGAATTGATTTTTCGTCTTCTTTACCGGATAAAAAGACAGTAGATTCAGCAATTCCCAAACATCCAACTGCCGCAATAAAAATAGGCCATAATGTGATAGCAGTAAGTTCTCCCTTTCCACCCGGACCCAAAAAGCGAGCTGTGACAATACCGCTGATAATATTTGCGATCAAGCCTAATATCGAAGTAAGGAATGTGATGGATACTTTTTTAAACATAGATAATCAATCGGTTTAACATAAGCCGGACCCGTCATACCTGATTTTGAAAATAGATACCGTTAGCATAATCTTTATAGAGTTTCCGAAATTATTCACTCAATTTTTGTAACCTCTCCTGAATTTCCCTGTCATTAGGTTCAAGTTTTAAAATTTCAATATAAGCTTGCTTAGCGCATTGATGATCAATCAAGTTTTCGCAAATAAATGCCATTTTCCTGAGATATTCGGGATTTTTCGGTTCTAAAGCTAACGCTTCAGAGATAAATGCTTTGGCTAACTGCCAATTCTGCATGTTAATCGCCACGTCAGAAGCTAATACCCTCAGATAAGCATCAGGCGCTAATTCCAAAACGTGGTCGATTATGGCCATAGCTTCCTCGTTCCGATTTTGCGCTTGGCGTACAATCACAAGATTACTTAATGCCCAGATACAATCCGCATCGATCGCGATTGCTTTTTCGAACCATTCCCCTGCTGATGCATACTGTTTTTGAGCTAGATATGTATTTCCTACATAAATGTAAAAATTTATGTTTTTGGGATCAAGCTGATAAGCCTTCAAATAATAATCGCGTGCTGTATCAAAATCCTTTAATGCTTCATAGGCTCTTCCTGCGTTCCACCAAGCCAGCGAATCATTTGGTGTGCGTTCTAAAACAACCTTGTAATACGCTAATGCCCGAGAGGGCTGCCCGTGGTCTCGCCAAGAAGTCGCTAATGTCCAATAATAATCGAGCGACGTTGGATCGGCGATTGCCTCATAAGCTAATAATGATTGGCTAAACGAATTTTCATCATCCGTTGTTGCAAAAAATTCTAATAATTCTTGATATACCTTTCGCCTTGAGTAATGATTTAGCGATTCGGGGTTCTGCAATACATAACGATAATATTTGGATGCGACATCTTTATTATTCGAAATATCGCATGCTCTACCCACAGCCAACATATGCATAATGTGGTTGGATTCCTGCCAATGTGGAGTCGGGTCCTTTCCAAGCAAATAATCTACTACCCCCAGTGCATATTGGGAGGCATTGCTCACTAATCCCATATTTAAAGCAGCCTGAAAATATTGCTCCGCTTTCGATAAATTCCCTGTTCTCAAGGCAGCTACACCTTGTAAATAAGGAGACACAGGTAAAGGAATATTTTGCTCTAATGATTTCAAATCGATCGAATGGTTATCACAGGTCCCAAATGGATACAGTAATTTGGGATCAACACCATTTTGTGCAGCGTTTTTTAACCACATCGTATTGATTATAGAATATCGTATTGAAGACCACCCTCCCATAAGAAAATAAATAATCAATCCTACGAATAGTAAAATAATAATGCGTTATTTTTTTCTTGGATATGGAATATTTTTCATAAATCCGTATGCATGATTGTTTTGACACCCTTGACAAGAATATCCCACCATCGATACGGATAAAAATAAATCACCTTCCAGCGCGGATGATAGTGATACCGCCATCTCATATAGGCTTCGTCGGGAAAAATATAACTAAACAGAAGCTGAAATTTTTTCCACCCTTTAGTGCTTACCAGTTGTTCTAGAGCATGAGATCGTTCTGCCGATGAATTTTCCCACTTTATCCGAATTTCTTTGTCATTCTTGATGTCCGGATTCCGTTGGAATTCATCAGCTAACGCGCCGGGTATTTCGCAATGAAACAACGAAGCCAATATTTGCATTGCATAATACAGTGCCGGCGCCCAATGATATTCTTCGGCATATCTATAGATGTTTTGCCAATCGAGTCGGGTGTTGGGTTTTTTTATAATCGACAATAGATCATAGAACCATATCAGGCGAGCCTCGAATTTGCCATGTTGAAGAATGCAATGCCCTATCAAATATAAAAAATGTGATGTATAGGATAAAGTCGAATAAGGTTGAAGACTTCCATTTTCATCGGTAATCGAAGATATTTCTTGGGTGTTTTCCCAAAACCATTCTATGCTTGGGGCTCGTGTATCATGTTGCCCTGCAAGAAGATTCCAATGCAATTCTAAATTTAAGCTGGATTTATCACGATGTGAAAAATAGAAATGATATTGGGCAAGTTGATTAAATCCTTTCGCCATCTCAGGGATTGGTTCATAGTATCCCATGGATAAAATTATTGACTTGGCACGCTCCAAATCTTCTGGCTTCACCAGCAAATCTAGGTCATTCATTGGGCGAAGTGCTGAATCAGGGTAAATTGTGGTTGCTAATGCCCCCCCTTTCAGGACTATGACCGGAATGCTGGCATTATCCAATCGAGATACTACCTGCCCCAATTCAGCAATGATCATTTGGTTGAAGGCGGCTGACTTGTAGTATGCCATTCGTAATTCTCGATTGACCTCATCTGGTGCCTCGAAAGCTGAGCGGGTCGATGCGTAGAACAGCAACGGAGCCACTCCCTCCGCTTTCGCCATGCGGATAAACAAATGCCAATCTGCCTCAGAAAAGGTACTTAACAGCGCCTGTAGTTCGGGTTGTAACGCATAGGGATTCTCAGGATGAGATAAATCCACATTAGCGAGAATGCTGCATATAGCCTGATATGGTAGAGGGCTGCTTTCCAAATCTGTATAAATGCTCATATTAATTGCTGATAGAGTGAGATAATTTGACCGGAAATTGTTGAAGCAGAAAAATCTGCAGCTCGTTTCTTTCCGGCAATACCAAGAGAATGCGCCAGTTCTTCATCACCTAATAGCTTCGAAATTGCTTCTTTCATCGCCATTGGATTTTCTGGCGGAACAAGAAATCCCTGAACGCCATCTTGTAAAACTTCCGCTACACCACCCACCTGCGTAGCTACGACCGGTTTACCAGCAGCCATTACTTCCAGCAGCGTTAACGGCA
>JBDKUB010000017.1:0-4749 GCA_039679915.1 Anaerolineaceae bacterium | reverse complement strand
GGATTGCGCTGATTATCGATGGGGGCCGAGCTCCGGGTGGCAAACCATCGACCGTGGTGGATTGCAGTGGGAATGAGTTGGCTATTCTACGCCAGGGTCCAATCAGCCTGGAAGAAATCAAAGCTGTTCTTCATCCGAAATCAAAATAAATTAATCTATAGAGGGTGTTGAAAAAGATTAAGCCACAATGTGCAACGCACCTCAAAGGTGCGTTGCACAGTGAATAATTAGCTTCACCCTTACCCATCCTTCCCCACAAATCAAGGACAGATTTTTGGATATGAGTTAAAACATTGCTTTTTTCAACACTTTCCTATATCCTGTTGACCCGCTGCTTAATCTATGGCATAATCCACCCCATCTAAATCCTAAAAAGCGATGATGGAAACGAGTATGCCCAACCCGGACTGGCAGCGATCCCTGTTTTGGTGCGAGTGGGACAGTACGCTGGGCAGAAAATCCTTCCGAAGCCGCAATCCGAAAGCAAGCTCGAGTAAGTGCGCCGGATTTATCCACCGTTATATGGATGCGAAAAGAAGCTGTTGGTTATCTGTCATAGCACATCTCGATTGACCGAAAGCTGATAATTGATTGCTTTCTTTCTATGAGGTGCTTGTATCCACGTGATACAAGAACCAGGGTGGTACCGCGAGAGCGGAATTAATAAAAGCACTCTCGTCCCTGCTGGTTTGGGGATGGGAGTTTTTTATTATTATCTTTTGTTGTAAGTAAACCGCGAGTAAAAATAAACCGCTATCTAATTGTTTCCTGCTCACGATTTATGGATCGCAGATATAGGTTGACCTAATACTTGATTTTTTATTGGAGGAAATATGCCATTCAAAGATGTCCCCACCAAAATGGATTTCCCAGCCCAGGAGCGGGATATCCTGCAGTTCTGGAAAGAGTCCAACGCGTTTCAGAAACTGCGGGATATACATCGTAATGATCCACCCTGGTCGTTCATCGATGGCCCAATCACTGCCAACAATCCAATGGGAGCTCACCATGGCTGGGGTCGTACTTATAAAGATTTGTTTCATCGCTATCACGCCATGCTGGGTCGACAGGAACGCTATCAAAACGGGTTCGATTGTCAGGGATTATGGGTGGAAGTCGAAGTCGAAAAAGAGATGGGATTCAAAACCAAGAAAGATATCGAAGATTACGGATTGGAACAATTCGTACGCAAGTGTAAAGCGCGGGTATTGCGTTATGCCGCAGTGCAAACCGAGCAATCCATACGCTTGGGTTATTGGATGGATTGGAACGACACCGTCCAACTGCGTCAGTTTGCTGATATGCTCATGGAGGATGCCGGGCAGGTTATCACCGTAAAAGGACCGGAAGGACCTGTAACCGATTCGGTCGAACTGCTCGTGGGTAGGTTGGGCATGCCCGAATTGGGAGGCAGCTATTTTACCTTCGCAACTGAAAACAATTACATGATCTGGACCTTCCTTAAGAAATGCTGGGAGAAAGGCTGGCTTTACCGGGGTGTGGATGTGATGCCCTGGTGTCCGCGCTGCGCTACAGCCATTAGCCAGCACGAAATCGTCACCGATGGTTATGCCGAATTAACCCATAACAGTGTATCGCTGCGTTTTCCTCTGACAGTAACCGAGAATGGCAAAACGACCCCGCGCCGCGATGGGCAAACGGGTTTACCCGAATCTTTAATGGTATGGACGACAACCCCTTGGACACTAACTAGCAATGTGGCTGCAGCCGTCGGACCGGATCTGGTTTATGCAAAAGTAAAGCAAGGCAACGAAGTGCTGTATCTTTCTAAGGGCACTATGGATATTCTTAAAGGGGAATACCAGGTTTTAGACGAATTGAAAGGGACGGATCTGGTTGGTTGGACTTACTCCGGTCCCTTTGATGAACTGCCTGCCAACCAGGAAGTGGGCGGGCACACTCACCTGAAAGATCTGACACAGGGTGTTGCCCAAAGCGCAGCCCAGGCTCACCAGGTCATCTTGTGGGACGAAGTAGGCGAGACCGAGGGAACTGGGATAGTGCATATTGCACCTGGCTGTGGCGCGGAAGACTTTGTTTTGGGCAAGGAATATAAGCTGCCTATGGTTGCACCGCTGAATGATGAAGGTTATATTGTCGAAGGTTTCGATTGGCTGACCGGTAAGCATGTATCCGAAGTAGCCGAGCTCATCTTCGACAATCTAAAAGATAAGGGTTTGCTATATCAAGTGCAGCCGTACACTCACCGTTATCCTACCTGCTGGCGGTGCAAAACCGAATTGGTATTCAGGCTGGTGGATGAGTGGTTCATCAGCATGGGTGAGGTATACGACAAGCCGCGCGAATCGTTGACTGCAGAAGAAAAAGAGCGCAGTCTGCGTTATCAGATTATGGATGTCGTCGATCAAATCAAGTGGACTCCCGAATTTGGTTATGCCCGCGAGATGGATTGGCTGCGCAATATGCATGATTGGATGATCAGCAAGAAACGATATTGGGGGTTGGCACTGCCTATCTGGATATGCGGAGAATGCGGCCATTATGAAGTCATTGGCGATGAAGTGGAACTCAAACAGCGGGCGATAGCCGGCTGGGACGTGTTCGACGGCCATACCCCCCATCGTCCGTTTGTGGACGCGGTCAAATTGGAATGCCCCCAGTGCCATGGCGAAATGTCGCGGATCAACGATGTAGGCAATCCCTGGCTGGATGCCGGCATTGTGTCTTTTAGTACGCTGCAATACCGCAAGAATCGCGATTACTGGCGCAAGTGGTATCCTGCGCATTGGATTAGCGAGTCATTTCCGGGGCAATTCCGTAATTGGTTTTACAGCCTGTTAGCCATGGCGACAGTGGTGGATAATAGCCCACCCTTCAGGCGTGTATTTACTTATGGGACATTGCTTGCTGAAGATGGCCGGCCTATGCATAAAAGCTGGGGCAATGCCATAGAGTTCAATGAAGCCGCCGATAAGATGGGTGTGGATGTGATGCGCTGGCTATTTTGTGCTCACAAACCAGAAAATGATTTATTGTTTGGGTACACACGCGGTGATGAAGTTCGGCGCAGCTTTCTAATCCCGTTATGGAATGTATATAGTTTCTTTGTCACTTATGCCAATTTAGATCATTGGATGCCGCTGAATGAAGATTTTGACGTGAAGTTTCCCGAAGGGAAGACGCCTCAGAGCGATAATTTGCTCGACCGGTGGATTTTGGCACGTTTGAACCAGGTAGTCGCCGATGTTACCAGGAGCATGGAGAATGAAGACCCGCTGGATGCAACGATTGCTGTGGAAGCCTTTGTCGATGATCTAAGCAATTGGTATGTTCGGCGCAGCCGCCGCCGCTATTGGAAGAGCGAGCACGATGATGACAAACAATCCGCCTATGCCACCCTTTATCATATTTTGGTGAAACTAGCAAAATTATTAGCGCCTTTTATCCCCTTTATAACGGAGGCTATGTATCAGAATCTGGTGCGCTCTGCGTATCCGCAGGCTTATGAAAGCGTGCACCACTGTGCCTGGCCGGTAGTCGATTCCTCGATTATTGATAACATGCTGGTCGAACAGATGGCGTTAGCGCGCCAAATTGCTAGCCTGGGTTTGAGCGCTCGGAATAGCGTCGGGATTAAAGTGCGCCAGCCTCTTTCCAGAGCTCTAGCTTTTGCCGGCGGGAAATCTACCTTGCGGGATGAGTTAATCGCAATCATCGTCGATGAATTGAATGTAAAGAGCTTCGAATTTGTGAAGGAAGCCAAGGAGTTGGTCTCGTATCAGATATTGCCAGACAATAAACTGCTAGGTCCGCGTTTTGGAGCGCGTTTCCCCAAGCTGCGGGCAGCCCTAGCAGCTATGGATCCAATGAAAATTGCGGAAAGCGTTCAAGCAGGTTTACCCATTGCTGTAGAAATAGATGGCGAGACGGTAGATATTGCCCCCGCAGAAATATTGGTGAAAACCCAACCGATGCCAGGTTTAGTCGTTGCTGCAGATAAGCAGGCTGTGGTTGCTCTGGATACAGCTATAACCCCTGAGTTACGTGCCGAAGGTCTGGCACGGGAAGTGGTGCGCCGGGTGCAAGCCATGCGCAAAGATGCCGGTTTCAATATCGAAGATCGGATTACCACCACATACCAAGCAGGGGAAAACCTGGCGAAGGTCTTCGAGGGATGGAGCGAATACATCATGGCGGAAACGCTTTCCACCCGCTTGATCGATTCCCCACCACCCCCAGAAGCCTATGTGGAGACCCAGAATATCGAAGGTGAATCGGTGGTGTTGGGAGTAAAGAGGAATTAATCGAAGTCTGTGATATATTAGGCGAGTAGATAATTTAATTTTAGATTCCTTTCTCCTACTTTCGGGAGATTATTATGAGGAAGATGTTGACTCTTATTTTTCATGCCCCCTGTCCTGCGGACATCCCCCCATTTTTGCAAAAAATGGGGGGATAAGAGGGGGGTTGTCATTAGATTATCAAAATAATCTTTACGCAATCGAAACGTTCGAAGGCAAAAGTCTGTATCAAGTATGTGAATGATGCAATAACAAAAAGCATTTCTAAGGTGATTAAAACATAAATATTAGAATCATGTTTGATAGAGTGATAGCTTACCAAATTATTGAATTGTCTAACATCTGCAGCTATGTTTAGATCCGTTCCTGATAAGCCTAACATAACCCAAATGGAAGATGCTCTGATTCGCTATTGGAAAACATGGCAGATAGCGCAGAAATGTGAAGAGCAGCGCCGGGGGGGCGG
>JBDKUB010000363.1:0-2879 GCA_039679915.1 Anaerolineaceae bacterium | reverse complement strand
GCGAATCCTTTTGCCACAGCGGAAATAAGCCCAATACACCCAATTTCGCCAGATTATTCTGACGGTACTGGCGCACATCCTCGAGAAAGATATCCCCAAACGCAATAGCATTGACTCGTTGGGCTTGGTAGCGCCTCAACGTAGCTTCCATTTGCGTCTCGTATTCTTCATTGGAAGCGTTCTTGGATATCGTCATAACCTCTAATGGCAAGCCCAGCGCCTCAGCTTGCTGTTCGACCAGAATGCGGCGTACGCCGTGCATGCTGACACGGTCGTAATCGGCGGTGATGGTGGAGAGCAAGGCGACTACCTGATATTGGTTGTCAATGTGCAGGTGGTGCAGAGCGAGGGCGCTGTCTTTACCGCTGCTCCAGGCAAGAAGGGTGGGAAGCATAATGAAAGGATTGTAATATATTATGGTAAATTTTAGAACTCAACTATGTCATTTTTTGACATATTCGATAAACTTGTCTCCCTTTTATTAATCATTGGTAAAATTACTTATAAAGGAAATCCGAAATGATCGAAGCGGTAAAAGATATCGATCCGATTTTATTAGCACTATTGGCGACTTTATTCACCTGGGCCGTCACCGCCCTAGGCGCGGCGATGGTATTTTTCTTCAAATCGATTGAGCGCCATGTGCTCAACACTATGCTGGGTTTCGCTGCCGGCGTAATGATCGCCGCTAGCTTTTTTTCACTGCTGCTGCCCGCTATCGAATCCACCGAGGCAGATGGCGGTATTCCCTGGCTGCCGGCCGTGGTTGGCTTTATCGCCGGAGGCGCCTTCCTACTGCTCATCGATATGATTTTGCCCCACCTGCACCTGGGGTTGGATACCGAAAAAGCCGAGGGGGTGAAAACCCACTGGCAGCGCAGCGTGCTGTTGGTGCTTGCCATCACCCTGCACAACTTTCCCGAAGGATTAGCTGTGGGTGTAGCATTTGGAGCAATAGCAGGAAATTTACCTTCCGCATCTCTGGCAAGTGCCATAGCGCTGGCAATTGGCATCGGTTTACAGAACTTCCCCGAAGGTGCAGCGGTCTCTATCCCCTTACGGCGGGAGGGATACTCACGGCTCAAGAGCTTTTTATATGGGCAAGCTTCGGGACTCGTAGAGCCAGTCGGTGGTGTGCTTGGCGCAGCAGCCGTGCTGCTGATAAAGCCGTTGATGCCCTATGCGCTGGCATTTGCAGCCGGCGCCATGATTTTTGTGGTGGTCGAAGAGCTTATTCCCGAATCACAGCGGGAAAACAACACTAACCTGTCCACCATCGGTGCTTTGCTTGGTTTCGCTGTGATGATGTTTTTAGATGTTGCTTTGGGTTGAGATGTTTTATTATGAGGGCGGGATAACAAGAATTTTATTATTTTCCAAGAATAATGTTGACATTTTTCAACCTGGCATCACGGCTAACACGAAAAATGTTTCCGTCATATCCATTTGGGACGGGATTGTTAATTTTGGTTTCACATATGTTGGGTGACATTGTTTATAGCAGGGAGTAAATTAGCATCCCACACATGCCACCATTCCCTAATAGATACCAAATCCAATATTTATAGTCTTTTTCGTATTCGTGAATCATGAGGTTAAATGAGAACGTGAGGGGTAATAAGACACGACAATAAGCATATTGATTCACCCATACATTATCGCCAAGCAATGTAAAAAGTATTGCAAATCCTATACCAAACCTCCACGTGGCTGAACTCAATTCTGGTATGGTGAACAAATATATAGCCTGGACAGTCAATGACAAAGCGCAAATAATTTCGGATATGAGGACGGCTTGGTCGTAAAATGAAATATGGCCTACACCGATTGCTAGTTCGGATACACTGCCACCTAGCTTATGAATAATGCCAAATAACGGATAATTAAAATTGTTGGTGCCCATAGCTGATCCTGATGGCATGCGCATATGAACATATATAAGCCACAAAGCGATGGGCAAAATAAGTATCATAACAGAGATGACTAAGCGCTTGATATTGGATTTTATGGGGCCGTTGCTCCACGGTATTGCGGTAAAACTTAAAACGGAAGTTTCTTTGAATAATCCCGAGATTCCAAGGAGCGTAGCAGCCATAATCCAATTATTATTGGAAAACAATGCTAAAACTCCCAAGACAGTTGCTGGTAAATCCGGTAGCGACCTGGCAACGGAAACTAACGTTCCAGTTGACCAGAGAAGTGCAAAAGCGAGTAGCCAATCTCTTGGCTTCTTTAATCCCACAAAATGATAGATTGCCAAAAGCAAGACAAGCCAAAAGAAGAAATTGAGCAATGCGTATATTTGAAGAATCCAAGTCGGTTTTCCCAATCCCAGGCAAAATGCAAGTAAGGAAAGGCCAATCCGCCTGGCGCGGTATACTGGATTATCCAGAGCGTTTGCGAGATTTGGATCTTTTAGGCCAGGGTGTAACGCTAGTTGTGCATAGAATTGGCCATCATAGCCCCAAGTTGATGAGGTAACAGGAGATATCTCTTTTACATCCGGCAAGGCTGTTTTTTGAAAATTTTGCCCGAAATAGATCATGGCAAGAAAACCACTGCCCGCGGTATAGTGCTGAGAGAGGATTAGAGCAGGAAGCGCAAATAGGATTATCAACAAAATTATTGAAATTAAGGTATGTCGTGTTCTCGTCTTGTTGTCCATTTTTTATTGTTTGAAATTACTACTTATTTCAAAAAAACCATGTGAGTATTTATTATAACAAAAACGGTCCTGCCGAATCTCACAAACTTCTTTAGACTACATCCACACCCAATGATAGAATACAGCCATGACAATCTCTGCCGAATTCTTTATCAGTGTTGACGTGGAAACCGCAGGACCGAACCCGGCCGATTATGCAATGCTTTCTATAGGT
>JBDKUB010000362.1:0-8092 GCA_039679915.1 Anaerolineaceae bacterium | reverse complement strand
AAAAAAATCGCTCGCTTCGTGCTGGATAATCAATATTTCACCTTGTTTGCATCTGCTAACCAGGTAGGGGAGAAAAACAACACCACCGCTGCAACAGTTGTCCGGTTTGCTCAAGCTCTAGGTTATGAAGGATATTCCGAATTACAAGAAGCGCTCCGTTCTGACCTGCCGAATTCCCTCACCACACCAGCCAGAATGCAAAAGCGCATGAGCGCTAAAGATCCTCCGGAATCGAACTTTCAACAAGTTTTTTACACCGATATAAAAAATATCGAAAGAACAGCCAGCAATTTATCGGAAGAAAAATTAGATGAAGCGCTAGATGCCATTCTAAAAGCTAAACGCATCCTGGTCATTGGCGCAGGGCTCTCACATGCCTCGGTAATATATTTAGCTCACTCTCTAAAAGTGATGGGTTTTGAAGTCATTACCATCAGAAGTGAAGGGTTGCAATCTGCTGTCGAATTATCAGGGATGAAACCCGGCGACCTGATGTTCGCCATCGACCTTTGGCGCTATGTGCGCATGACTGTAAACGCCGTCGAACAAGCCAAAGAAAATGGAATACCGGTGATTGCCATCACCGATAGTGTGGTTTCTCCGCTGGCACAAATGGCAGATATTGCATTTGAGGTCGCCACCGAAGGAATTGTCCACAGCCTTTCGCTGACAGCGCTGATGTCTTTGCTCAATGTATTCATCGCACTGTTAGCTGACCGCATACCAGAACAGGTATATCAATCGCTCAAACGCGTCGATGAATCTTACCAGAGTAATAACCTATTAATTATGCCATGACAATGAATATCACCATCTGCGGCGGCGGAAATGCCGCCCACACCTTAGCCGGGCTTTTAAGTAATTGGGAAGACATGTCGGTTAGTATGTACTTACCCTTTGGCAACGAAGCTGAACAATGGCAAGAAGGCATACAACAAAACGGCGGCATCACGGTCAATACCTCCCAAAAAACCATCCTTGGAAGACCCCGCGCTATCTGCCGTGACCCAGGCGCTGCAGTGGCAGATTCGCAACTGGTCCTGCTTGCATTACCCGCTTTTGCTCACGAACCAATCCTTAAGCAAATTGCTCCCTATATCCCTCCCGGCGCCTGGGTCGGCGCGCTGCCTGCACGAGGCGGCTTTGATCTTTGTTTGCGAGACATCTTAAAAGAACGTCTTTCTGAAATTACCATCTTTGGTTTCCAAACCCTTCCTTGGGCTTGCCGAATTCAGCAATATGGAAAACAAGTCACTATTTTAGGGACTAAAGAGCTGGTCGACCTGGCTGTCTGGCCTATGAGCCAGGCTCCAGCGGTCTCTGCTAAATTGCAAACATTATTAGGAATTACGATCAACCCAATCGCCAGTTTTCTCAGTTTGATGCTGGCTGATACTGGTCAGATTATCCACCCCGGCATTATGTATGGATTATTTCACAATTGGGATGGTAAACCCTATGATAAACAGCGCCTATTCTATCAATCGGTAGATAAAGATATCGCTGCTGTACTGCAGCATATGAGCGATGAGATTCAAATGCTGCGCAAAGCTCTCCAAGAATGTTACCCGGAATTGGATTTGTCGGCTGCCCGTCCGCTAATCGAATGGTTGAAACGTTCGTATCGAACGACCATTGCCGACAGCAGTACCCTGCAATCCAGCTTTTCTACCAACCGAAGTTATGCCGGCTTGCTGGCACCTATGCATAAAACAGAAGAAGGTTATATCCCCGATTTCCAGGCAAGGTATCTCTCTGAAGATGTCCCTTATAACCTATTGGTGACGCGGGGCGTTGCAGAACTGGCAAATGTTGCCACACCTGTAATCGATCAGGTGCTTAACTGGGCGCAATCCCACTTGGATAAAGAATATCTGGTTTCGGGGAAGCTGAAAGGAAAAGATTTAATCGACACACGCACACCCCAACGATATGGTTTCTCGGACTTGAACCAACTCTTGCAAGCAATGCACTACCTGAAGACATAGTCAATCCCAAACTAAATTCTTATAGTGAATTCTTCTTGGACATTTTATTGAATTCTAAATAAATAAAATCTAAATACCTCGAATTCAAAGCAGAGGATTAATCGAATTACCCACAAAGTTTTTATCGGAGGAATGATACATGAAAACCCCAAATGAAAGCAGCGAAGAATTACCTCAAAAGCCGACTTCGAAACGTCGTGTAATGGTGGGAGCCATCGGAAAATGTGTGCATAACCTGGGTGTGGAAAACTTCGCCGACTGGATGGAAGACCTTGGCATCGGTTATATGACTGTTAAACTCGGACCAGCGGTGCCGATCCAGGAAGTCATCAACAAAATTCGAGAAGCGCGCCCTGAAGTTGTTGGCGTATCGATGCGGCTTGGTGACCTTCACTTGGATGAATTAATTACCGAATTCATTGAAACCGCAACTCAATATAATTTAGGTCCGCGTGAAAGCGGAATTCGCTATTGCTTTGGTGGTTTACGCCCGGCAGCTAACCTGGTGCGGGCTATGACCGGCGTTCCAATCGAACCCGATCGCTTTGTACGCGAAGCCGAACGCCATTACGATTTAGAAGCGATAGCTGCCGAATATAAAAACAAACCCGAATTTCAGGGTTTCTTCGAGCTAATCACCGATGATTTCGTGACCATGGAAGAACTGGAGCAATTCGCTTACAAGAAAGCCCTCAAGCATGAACAAATCGAACAAAAGTGGTCCGATTCACTAGTCGAACGGATTCAACAGGTCCGGGAAAGAGAAAACCGCCCTATTATCCGCGCTCACATTGGAATTGCTGCAGAAACAATCGAACCCACCATAGCCGCCATCGAAAAACTTGCCGACGCGGAAGCTTTCGAAATCGTCTCCCTGGCCCCCGACCAAACTTCGCAGGAATTACTCGCCAAATTCATCCGCGGCGAGGAAGATCCTAAAAAATACCTGGCAGGGCAAGGCGGCGCGCCTATCCGCTCTATCGAGGATCTCAAACGGTTGAAAGCAGCCTCACAGCGCGGTAATCATCCCATGATGCGTATTTACACCGGTACAGATGAGCTTTTAGTCCTGGCTCATTTATGGCAGGAACATCTCAATAGCTGCTTTCCTGCTGTCCCAATTTTCTTCTACAACGAGCTGGATGGACGGGGTCCCATCAGCATCCGCGATTCCTTCGATGAGCACTATAGTACTATCGAATACTGGGCAGAAGTCGGCAAACCCTGCGAAATCAACGATCCCCATCAATGGGGTTTGCGGTATGCCAGTGATGATATGCAGGTGACCGATCATGTCCTTTGCGCCATAATCGCATTGAAAAAAGGCATCAAACATTATGTCATGCAAATGATGTTCGAACTGCCCCCCGAGATTTCCGCGATGGACGATCTGGCAAAGATGAAGGCTGCGTACGATTTAGCTGAGCCGTTAACCCGTCATTACGATTTCAAGATCATCAAAGAGACTCGCTCTGGATTGCCTAGTTTTCCTCCCAATCTAAATCAAGCTAAAGGCCACCTGGCTTTTGGTATCTACACTCAACTCTACATGGAACCGGATATTCTCCATGTGGTTACCCATTCCGAAGCGCACCATGAAGCCAGCGCTGACGATATCATCGAATCGTGCGAGATCACCAAACAGGTCTGCTGGGATTTCATCAAGGGTAACGTGCCTCAGATTTGGAGTGACCCGCCCATGAAAAACCGGATAAAAGAACTCAAACAAGGCGCTATGTACAATGTGCTGCACGCTGCTATCCTGGGTGGGTATTCCGGACCTGCATCTCCTGAAAACTTTTGGGATTGGGCAAACGAACCTGCCGAGAATCCGGAAAAGAATTACGAAACGCTTCTGCTCAGTATCGTCGACGAAGCCAATTACCCCACTCAAACTTGCGGTGTCATTAGTGGTGATACGCTGGACTTGGCATTGCAAATCGGTCTATTCCAAGGACCTCATATTACAGTAGTTGATCGCCGCTATGAAATGGCTGGCGCTTGCCGCACCAAAGTCGTCAATGGCATGTGTCGTATCGATGAATGGAATGGGATCAAGGTCAAAAGCGAATTCGAGCGTGTAGATCTCGTCCGCAAACGCTACCCATGGTACTTCTATAAAGATATATCCCAAGCTGATGATAAAACCTTCGTAGGTAAGGATGCAGAAGTGGAAGCCATGGACGAAAGCGCGGTTATGAAATATCGAAAAGAGATTGGTGTAACTAACCTGGTAGATACGAAAGTGCTCGTTGTGGACTTTGGCAGCACCTTTTCCAAGATCGGAATTTTCGATACCAAAACCGAAGAATTTTCATTGAAGTATGTACCAACCACCATCGAGGACCTGCGAATAGGTTTAGCAAACGGGTTAGGGGTATGGGAGGAATGCCAAAAACGCGGCGATTGGAAACCTCTGGGCGATAAAATGAGTGAATTTTCCCTACGCTTGCCCTGTTCCAGTGCTAAAGGTGGCTTGAAAGTAGCTACTGTTTCCCTCGTCGAAGAAGAATCGGGGTTCGCTGCCGAATTGGCTGCACTGACAGCCGGTGCTAAATTGGTAGGTACCTATAACGGTAAACTTACCCCTGAACAAGCCCGTTCGATTTTTGAAAATGACCAGCCTGAAATCATTTTACTGGCTGGCGGTACAGACCAAGGCGGTGACACCGAGACCCAATTGCATAACGCTCGCTTGTTAGCAGAAGCTTCCCGTTACGTCACCTACACCCAATATGGCGTGCCGGTGGTCTATGCCGGTAATCAAGATATACGTGGCCAAATTGAGAATATCTTCAAACATCACAATGTGGATATCCGCATCACCGAAAACGTCATGCCGGAAATCAATGAATTCCATATCGAAGTGGTCAATGAGACCATCCGTGAGCTCTTCCAAAAGGTCATCATCCGCGGCAAAGGATTCGATGTTGTGGAAGAGTATATGGATGCACCCTTCAGGCCAACCCCACGAGCTGCTTTTACAGGAATCAATCTACTTGCTCGAGGCTACGGCAACGAACCGGGAATAGGCAATATCCTAGCACTCGACATCGGCGGTGCCACTACCGATTTCTATTCCAATGTTTTGGATAATCCACTTTACCAATATTTTGGTGACGATCCTCAGCGAAAAGTTAAACGCACCATTTTGAAGACGCCCAACGTTCCGCTTGTATTTAGAAGAGTAGAGGGTAAATACGGCTTAGCCTATAACGCTGAGAATATCAAAGAATTGGTGCGCTTCAAAGATGGGAGCATGGCAACCGATATGGCTCGTTATCTCTCGAACTATCTGCCGTCAGAATTCCGGCCGGGTGACGGCCAATTTACGAGATTCCTCTCTCAGCGGAATGGATCGGTAGAAATCGATTTGGACGGTTATTTAAGTTGGATCAGCCAAAATCCTCACAAAACCCCGGTCAACACGCTGGAGAACGCTGCCAATGCCTTCCTGGCAAAAGAGATCATGGCTATTGCGACTGGAAAACATGTCGGATATGTCAAAGAAACCGAAACCTATTTCCTTCAACATGGGGTTAATTATCTCAACAATGATGTTACGGTGCTTTTGATCGGTGGCACAATCTACCATGCGTGCAACGAGAAGAAACCCGGCTATCAGCAAGATTTGGCATTGATTGCCAGCGGTGCTCTTTACAATCCGGAAGAAGAATACTTGCTCCGTCCTACCGGCAAAGTGCTCTTAGATGCCAGCTATTTAGTGAGCGTTCTGGGTGGTTTGTACGGAAAGGTCAACCCTGAGCAGGCATTGCGAGTAATGAAACGTGAATTGATAACATTGGATATGGGAATACTGGAAAAGGAATCGACTTTGATCAAAGCATAAAAGAAAAGAGGACAGGACAACCGGCTAATATAACTTGAAAATAATCAACAAGAATATTTACAAAACAACAAGGCTGGCTGGTTGTCCTGATGGCAAAATCAAATGGAAGCGAGGTGAAACGATCAAATTGTTACATGAAATAAGTGAAGTTTAAGATTATTAGTAAAAACCTATCGATAGGAGGAGCGTTATGTTTTCGATCAAGAGAGTATCTCTCTCTCTCGTATTAATCCTTGGAGTTGTTCTCTCGGCTTGTGCCCCTGCAGCAACTCCTGCCCCGGTTGAAGAACCGGCAGCCGAAACCGCGGTGGTCGAAGCACCTGCAGTTGAAGAACCTGCAGCAGAAGAACCAGCCGCTGAAACCGAAGCCCCCCCCGTAACTGAACCCACAACACTTATTATAGCGCTTGCCAGCGCCCCCATGACTTTGGATCCTGCCGATCACCGAGAACGAAATACTGAAACCGTCATCCGCAACATGTTCGATGGTTTGGTAACACGTGACACAGTTAGTGGTGTCCATAATGAACTAGCAGAATCATTCAATTGGGCTGATGACACAACTCTGGAAGTTACCTTGCGCCAGGGTGTAAAATTTCACGATGGTACGGAAATGACCGCCGATGACGTTGTTTACACATTCGATCGCATCATCAAAGAAAATATGATCGAATTTCCTGAACCGCATACCTCGCCACGGAAAGGCTTGATCGCCCAACTCGCTTCGGTTGAAAAAACTGGTGATTATTCAGTGGTGATGCATTTCGCTGCCCCATTCCCGACCGCTATGCAAATGCTGGTACACCAACAGATTATTCCAGCCGCTTATTTACAAGAAGTGGGAACTGAAAAATTCATCGAAGCCCCTATTGGAACCGGTCCATTCAAGTTCGTGTCGGCGCAACCTGGCTATACGGAAATCGTCATGGAAAAATTTGCCGATTACTATGGCGGCGCCCCCGATTTGACCCCGGTTGGACCAGCTTGTGTGGATAATCTGGTATTTCGCGTTATTCCTGAAGCTTCGACCCGTGTCGCTGCCTTATTGGCTGGTGAAGTAGACATTATTCAAAATGTACCTTCAGAGCTGGTAGCCACCCTGGAGCAGGTTCCTGGCATCCAGATCAAATCAGCACCCGGAACTACCCCACAATGGTTGGAATTGAATGTTAACAAAGCACCCTTCGATGATGTCCGCGTTCGCCAGGCTTTGAACTATGCGGTTGACAAGCAGTTGCTCATCGATACCATCTTTGGCGGAAAAGCTGTTGCGCTGGCTGGACCATTATCCCCCTATAACAACTATGCTAACAAGTCACTCAAACCCTATGAGTACAATACCGAAAAAGCCTTGGCTTTGTTAGCGGAAGCCGGCTGGACTGACAGCAATGGTGATGGAATGTTAGATAAAAACGGTCAGAATTTTTCCTTTACCATCGATGTCGAAGAATATCTGCGTAACGCAGCCGAGGCGGTTGCAGGCCAATTGCGCCTTATTGGCATAGATGCCAGCGTCCGCATTTGGGAATACAGCGTGGTCAAGCCCTTGCTGCAAAATGGTGAGCGGCAGGCTTTCTATGGCGATTGGGGTGACTCTGCATTCGATCCTGTAGGACATATGGAAGCTAAGTGGCATGGTGTGGTTGCAGAATCAACTTATGGACGCGGTAATTTCTCTGGTTACAACAACGAGCGAGTCAATGAGTTGATCAAGTTAGGTGAGATTACCATTGATCCCGCCGAACGCCAGGTCATCTACGATGAGGCTCAACAAATCATCTACGACGAAGCTCCAGCCATATTCCTTGTTCTTCCAGAAATCGTTGGCGCTGCTGCCGCTGATGTACAAAATTGGGAACCCGCCGCAGATAATCGTTTAAACATGCACGATGTCTGCATTGGGCAATAAACTATTTATATTATCATAAATTCTGGGGCAACTCGCGGGTTGCCCCAGAACACCACAAGTTGGATATCTGCAGATAAACCTTATGAAAGCAATAAAAATCCTCGAACGAGTTCTGATTTCTATACCGATTATGTTCGGTGTTGCTATCATTGTGTTTTTATTCATGCGTCTGACACCTGGTGATCCGGTGGATATTATGATGGGCAGGGGAGGGGCTGTTACCGCTGGCGAAATCGAGCAGCTCCGCTCGGAGTTCAACCTGGATAAACCGTTGTACGTTCAATTATGGATATTCCTCAAGGATGCTGTTCGTGGCGATTTAGGATATTCTTACATTCAAAAAGC
>JBDKUB010000337.1:0-9983 GCA_039679915.1 Anaerolineaceae bacterium | reverse complement strand
TTTTCAAACCGATAAAGGGAATTATAGTTACGTAACAACCGACGAACAGCTTTTTATGCAATGTACGCCTGGAAGTGAATGGACTTTGGTTATTAATGCTTTAGGACAATTAATTTCGATAGAACCTAAGTGAGGATTATTTTTGTTAGCAACATAAGCTCCGCCTTCTTATGAAACTAATGGTCTGTCAAGCTTGCTGATACTGTAATAATAATTATTCTTTCATTTCCCAACCCTGAGTGAGGGTGGAGTCAAATAAATCAAGAAAATCCAAAAATAAAAATCATGCTCAACAGAGTACTAACTGTTTTATGGATACAAAAAAATGCGTGCAATTATAGAACACTACCTAAAACAGGATCACCTATCGTCATTACAAGTTTATTCATTGCGTAAGCACTTTTCTTGCTGGATGAAACTGGCAATTGTCGTAATAGCGCTTTCTCTTATCTCGTCATGGCGAGGAGCGCTCTTTGCGCCGAAACCATCTTTCGAAGAGCTGAGGATTGCTTCGTAACCTTCGGTTACTCGCAATGACGGGATATTTTTTCACCATGGTGAATGCTTCTCTATCTGGGTGAAACGAGCTAGTCTCTTAGGAACAGATTTTTAAGAGTGTTGAAAAAACCAATTTTTAGCTCCTCCCCCAAAAATCTGTTCTTGATATTTGGGGGAGGTTGGGTAGGGGTGAATCTAATAATGTTGCTTCATCTTTTTCAACACCCTCATTTTTCTTCCTTGACAAAATTTCTTCATTGACTATAATAGTATGAAAATAATCATAAATATTATTGGAGTTTTTATTATGTCTATTTGCATGTGTCTGAGGCGGGGTATGTGAGCACCGCCTCGTCACAAGAATAGCCAATAAGTTTTTCGAAAACTTGGCAGCCAGCAGACTGACGAGAGGTAATCGCAGCCCCGCTTGTGGATTGAAGAAAGCAAGGCGTGCGATGATCGAGCATCGTCAAACACCGATACAGGTGTCTGCTGGTTTTTTTGTTAAGAAAAAAAGGAAAATATCATGAAAATCGCCAATAATATAACTGAATTAATCGGCAATACGCCGTTGGTGCGCATCAATAAACTATCACAGGGCGCATATGCAGAGATTGTCGGGAAATTAGAATATCAAAACCCTTCCCACAGCGTGAAAGATCGCATCGGCGTAGCGATGATCGATGCTGCGGAAAAAGCCGGATTGATAAAGAGCGATACGGTCATCCTGGAGCCAACCAGCGGAAACACCGGTATTGCCCTGGCTTTTGTGTGTGCTGCCAGAGGGTATAAATTGGTTCTAACCATGCCGGATACGATGAGTAGGGAACGCCGTATGTTGTTAAGGGCGTATGGCGCAGAATTGGTGTTAACCCCCGGAAGCGAGGGAATGGCTGGTGCTATTAAAAAGGCAGAAGAAATCGCTGCCCAAAGCCCGAATTATTTCATACCGCAGCAATTTAACAATCCTGCCAACCCCGAAATCCATCGGCGGACCACGGCTGAAGAAATCTGGCGAGACACGGACGGGAAAGTGGATGTTTTAGTCGCAGGGGTGGGGACGGGCGGGACAATTACCGGTGTAGGGGAAGTGCTCAAAGCTCGCAAACCGGGTTTTAGGGTTGTGGCAGTCGAGCCGGATGCTTCCGCGGTGCTTTCCGGCGGAACGAAAGGTGAACACTTATTACAAGGAATTGGCGCTGGGTTTATCCCAGATGTGCTTAATACCAAGATTTATGACGAAATCGTGCGGGTAAAGGATGAGGATGCCCTGAAAACTGCGCGGCACATGGCAAGAGAAGAGGGGTTGTTGGTGGGAATATCCTCCGGCGCGGCTGTTTGGGCAGCCCTTCAAGTTGCACGCCGGTCGGAACTGGCGGGTAAATTGATCGTCGTGATCATTCCTTCATTTGGTGAGCGCTACCTGAGCAGCGCCCTTTATGCCGATTTGGCAGACTGATCGTGGCTGGCTATGTTAATGGGAATGTTGAGGAGTAACAGATGAAGAGTAATTTTCACCGAGATATTCAATCGATTTTCGAGCGCGATCCGGCTGCTAGAAGCGTATTAGAAATTATTTTGTGCTATCCAGGGTTACATGCGGTTTGGGGATATCGCCTGGCGCACTGGTTTTGGGTGCATCATTTCAAGTTGATTGGGCGCTGGGTTTCACAAGTAATTCGAAATTTGACCGGCATCGAGATTCATCCGGGCGCTACCATCGGAAGAGGTCTTTTCATCGATCATGGGATGGGTGTCGTCATTGGCGAAACGGCTGAGATTGGCGAAGAAGTGACTTTATATCATGGCGTCACATTAGGCGGCACCAGTCTAAACAAAGGCAAGCGCCATCCCACGATTGGGGATCGTGTGGTTGTGGGAGCTGGTGCAAAAGTGTTAGGCGCGATAACCATCGGAAATGACAGCCGGATTGGTGCCAACGCGGTAGTGGTGAAATCGGTACCGTCCAATTCGGTGGTCGTGGGTGTTCCAGGGCAAGTGGTCTCACGCAGCAAACCTCATCTTGCATCTGACGCACCGGATCTAAATCATACCAATCTTCCGGATTTGATTGGCACCTCATTAACCTCATTGATGACAAGGGTGGATACACTCGAAAAAAAGCTTGACGGACATGGAAGCAAACCGATTTCCATCCATATACCTGAAGATGGGGCTTGGAAAGGCGAGGACTTTTCAATTTGAGTGAGAATCAGGAGATTGAAAAAAACAACTAAATCATAGAAAAATCATGCAACGTCGGGAATAGAGAATGGCGATTGGAAAGAAAGCGATGATTTTTGCTTGGTCTATTTTCGGATATCACCGATATAATTTGATAATGCTGCCTATCCAATAGCAATAGTTCACAGAAATGATTAATCCCCGTGAAGCAGCAAGAATAGTGCGCAGGTAAAAATGTTCAAGATAACAATATCGAAGAAACGAAGAAAAAGATGATGTTGCCTGATCTTTCCAACGAGGAAATATACCGTTATTCCCGTCATTTGGTAATCCCAGAAGTGGGTATGGAAGGCCAGCGTAAGTTGAAAGGCGCTTCCATACTCATTATTGGAACGGGGGGCTTAGGCTCACCGGTCGCTTTATATCTAGCCGCGGTGGGTATAGGGAGAATCGGCTTGGTCGATCCCGATTGGGTAGATTATTCCAATTTGCAGCGCCAGGTGATACATGGAACATCAACGGTGGGAAAACAGAAAGTCGAGTCGGCGCGATTGCGCATGTTGGATATCAACCCGGCAATCCAGGTCGATACGTATAACGAGCGGTTAAATTCAAGGAATGCGCTGCGCATAGCCGCCGATTATGATGTCATCGTCGATTGCAGTGATAATTTTCCCACTCGTTACTTATCCAATGATGTATGCGTCCTCTTGGGTAAGCCGAATATTTATGGTTCGGTTTATCGGTTCGAGGGTCAAGCCAGTGTTTTTTATGCAAAAGAGGGTCCTTGTTATCGTTGCTTATTTCCGGAACCTCCGCCGCTGGATATTATATCTACCATCGCTGAGGGTGGCGTATTAGGCATTCTGCCGGGCACGATTGGCACTATTCAGGCAACCGAGGCTTTGAAATTTATACTGGGGATTGGGGAATTATTGACCGGTAAATTGTTAATCTATAATGCGCTAGACATGAATTTTGAGTATGTCAAATTACGCAAGAACCCATCCTGTAAAATTTGCGGAGATCATCCTGAAATCACCGAATTAATCGATTATGAAGAATTTTGCGGTGTTCCGAGTCGAGACCATCCTTTAGAACAACACAATTCAGATCTATCCATTTCACCTGTTGCCCTACATGACCTCATACAAAGAGGTGAGGAGGTTGAATTAATCGACATCCGCCAACCACATGAAAGACAAATTTCCTATATCCAAGGGTCGAAACATATCCCACTTGACCAACTATCCTCGCGTTTATCCGAATTAGATTGTACCAAGCCAAATATATTGATTTGCCGAAATGGTGAAATATCGAAACAAGCTATAGGTTTGTTATTGAAAGCAGGTTTTAGCCAGGTCAAATACCTGGAGGGGGGAATCAACGCCTGGGCTAAAGAGGTCGATCCTTCAAAGCCGATTTATTAGACCTAACATAGGCAGGGAATATACTCCCTTGAACCGTTGAATCCCTTCATGAGGTTTTCACATAAAGCTAAGCCGTAACATAAACAGAGAGATTTGATTCATATATACCTCATACATTTATATTATGTTTTATTAACATAAACAAGCTATGATGGGCGTGTAATAAAAAAAATGAAAAAATAATCTATGTAGGAGGTGGATTATGGCTTCAATTATTCGTTGGGACCCATTCCGTGACATGTATAGCATGCGTCGCAGTATCGATCGATTGTTCGATGATTTTTTCAGCGAACAATCCAGCGATTGGGGTAAATCGCTCAATTGGGATTTGGCATTGGATGTAGTCGAAAATAAGGATGACTTTGTGGTCAAAGCTTCTTTACCCGGCATTAAACCTGAAGACCTCGAGATAACCTACACCGATAACGCGTTGACGATCAAGGGTGAAATCAAAGAAGAGGAAGAAAAAGAAGATTCGCAGTATCATCTACGCGAACGCCGCTATGGCACTTTTTCCCGAACCATAGCTTTACCCCAGGGTGTTAAAGCCGATGCTATTGAAGCATCTTATGATGCCGGTGTATTGACCCTGCGCCTACCCAAGAGCGAAGAAATCAAACCCAAACGCATTTCCGTGAAAAGTGGCGGAGCACATAAGCTGATCGAAGGTAAAATAGCCGACGTTAAACGAAAGAGTTAGTCCGTAAACATCTAATCAAAAAGCTGCCCTGTTGAATGGGCAGCTTTGTTATTTAATGATTAGAATAATGAGGAGTTGTAAGGTCATTTATAGAATTTTAGAGTGTTATAATCATTCATTACCCATCAAGTGAAACAAAATCTATATGTCATTGATCATTGCCATCGTCATCGTACTTATATTATGTTTTACATTTCTGAACGGCATTACCGATTCAAGCAATATCGTAGCGACAATGATCTCATCCCGAGCTATGACTCCACGAATGGCTTTGTGGATTACAGCCATAGCCGAGTTTATTGCTCCATTTATTTTCGGTGTAAACGTTGCCAATACTATCGGTAGTGGAATTGTAGAAACCGAAAATCTTAATATGGGGGTCATCTTTTCCACGCTAGTGAGCGCCCTTATTTGGAACCTTTTTACATGGTGGTTCGGAATTCCCAGCAGTTCTTCGCATGCCCTGATTGGGGGAATTATCGGTGCAGCCGTCATGGCAGCGGGTGTTTCTGCCATTAAAGTCGATGGTTTGGTGAAAGTTATCATTGGTTTATTTTCTTCACCGCTTATTGGATTGGTCAGTGGCTTTATTCTGATGAAGATCGTTTTATACTTTGGCAGTTTCGCATCGATGGGGATCAACCAATTTTTTAAACGTGCACAATTTATCACTGCGCTGTCTTTAGCTTTTAGTTATGGGACGAATGATGCCCAAAAGACATTGGGGATTATGACATTGACGTTATATATGATTGGGTATATACAAAATTTTAAGATCCCTTTGGAGGTCATCGTGGTTAATTCAGCGCTTATCTCGCTGGGAACACTTCTTGGGGGTTGGCGATTGATCCGGACATTAGGGGCAAAATTTTATCGTATACGTCCGGTGCATGCCTTCACCACGCAATTGACCGCTGCTATCGTTATTCTTGCCAATTCGTTTCTAGGTGCACCGGTCAGCACAACTCAAGTGGTCAGCTCGGCTATTATGGGGGTGGGTTCAGCAGAGCGGATTAGTAAAGTGCATTGGGGAGTAGCAAAGGAAATTGGTATGGCGTGGATATTAACGATACCCTCCACCGCACTCGTATCCGCAGGTTTTTACTGGCTAATTACCCATTGGTTTCCTCAACTTTTTTAGGTTCATTGAAAATAAAATAAATTCACAACAGGATAGTCCTTCGATTGAAATGTGCGGCGCTAAAGCATAGAACTGACCAATTGTTTGACAGACTCCAAAGTTGTTGTAGAATTTTATTGATTGTGATAATCAATTTCGGTTGGTTGTGGGTTGTTCCAATTGGAGGAAATGATGAAAAATAGTAAGATTCCTCAAAAACGCCTCTTGTGGAATTCTTCTCGTATTCTTCTTATCATAGTTATTTTATTTGGCAGTTTTGGCTCTGGTCAACCTACATCTGCTCAAGCTTACGATCCTACGCCTCCTTCCCGAGTTGTCAAATTGATCTTTATCCATCATTCCAGCGGAGAAAACTGGCTGATAGATGACAACGGTGGACTTGGAATTGCTCTAGGTGAAAATAATTATTTTGTGAGTGATACTAATTATGGTTGGGGACCTAATGGGATTGGAGATACTACAGACATACCTGACTGGCTGAAGTGGTTTCGCTCGGATGATACTCCAATGTATATGGAGGCACTTTTCAAGGAGAGTGCACAGCATTCTTCCTACACGCGGGTCCTTTCCGATCCAGGCGGAGAGAATGAGATCATTTTGTTCAAATCATGCTTTCCCAATTCCAACCTCGAAGGTGAGCCTAATGATCCCCCGGCAGCGGGTGACGGGTTGTCGGTTAGCCATGCTAAATATGTCTATAACGAATTATTGAAATATTTCGTTACCCGCCCGGATAAACTCTTCATCGTGATAACTGCTCCCCCGGTGCAGGAGCGTTCCATGGCAAAAAATGCACGTGCTTTCAATACCTGGCTGGTAAAAGACTGGCTGCGAGAAAATAATTATCCATTTCCCAATGTGGCAGTATTCGACTTTTATAACGTACTTACCGGAGAGAATAATCACCACCGCTACAATCAAGGGACAATCGAATATATCACCGATCAAGGGAAGGATACCTCGGCTTATCCAACCAATCGTAGCGATGATCATCCATCCGCTGAAGGGAATCGTAAAGCCACTTTGGAATTTGTTCCGCTTCTGAATGTATATTATCACCTGTGGAAAGGGTCAGACGCTTCTCAAACACAAACCAACGCCACAACCGAATCGGATGTTAATGAAGTAACTAAAATGCCAACCGAAGGAGAGGCAGCGATTACTGCTATAACCATCGAAGATACTCCAACTATACCGTCAAAGCCGACCGCAGAACAAAAAGGTCAGGGCAGTGGGGTTTGCCCAGGAATTGGACTGATACCACTGCCCTTGATTGGATTAATCTGGTTAACGCGGCGTACTAGAAATCCTGATTAGGCTTTGATCACTTCGCCTTGGATTACGGGGGTGAAGGTTAATTGATCTTCATCTCGGTCGACGAGGATGATGTTTCCTTCCTGAAATTCACCCGAAAGCAATTTTAGCGCTAATGGATCTTGCAGCTCGCGTTGAATAGCACGCTTGAGCGGTCTAGCACCAAAATTGGGATCGTACCCTACCTCAGCCAGGAACTGGCGGGCAGCTTCGGTAACCTCCAATGTGAACCCGCGCTCTGCGACAAGCTGAGCCACATGACGCAATTGGATATCGACGATCTCGGCGATATGCTGGCGGGTGAGAGGATGAAATACGACGATCTCATCGATCCGGTTTAGAAATTCGGGACGAAAATGGTCTTGTAAGATGTGGGTTATCGTGTCTCGCGAGATTTGATCCTGTGAACCGTTTTCGCGCCCAATCCAAAGCTCATTGCCAAGGTTGGATGTCATAATCACCAGCGTATTGCGAAAATCGACGGTGCGTCCTTGACCATCGGTCAGTCTACCATCATCGAGCAATTGGAGCAACACGTTGAAAACTTCTTGGTGAGCTTTCTCGATTTCGTCGAACAGCACCACACTATAGGGTCGGCGTCGTACAGCTTCGGTCACTTGACCGCCTTCTTCATAACCGACATAACCCGGTGGAGCTCCAACCAGACGAGATACGGTATGCTTTTCCTGATATTCGCTCATATCGATGCGCACCATCGCCCGTTCATCATCGAACAAAAATTCTGCCAGAGCGCGTGCCAATTCGGTTTTTCCTACACCGGTTGGTCCGAGAAAGATAAACGAGCCCATAGGGCGATTGGGATCTTGCAATCCAGCCCGGGCACGGCGGACTGCATTCGAGACTACCCGCAGAGCTTCCTCCTGACCAACGACACGTTGGTGTAAGCGCTCTTCCATGTGAATCAGTTTTTGAGTCTCTCCTTCGAGCAGCCTGGAGACGGGAATGCCCGTCCATTGTGAAACGATTTGAGCGATTTCTTCCGCATCGACTTCTTCTTTAAGCAAAGCGCCCTCGGTTTGGATTTCTTTAAGTTTTTTCTCGCTCTCGGCAAGCTTATTTTCCAAATCGCGCAAGGTTCCATAACGCAAACGGGCTGCCGTTTCAAGCTGGTTCTGCCGTTCAGCCCGTTCCATATCCAAACGGGTTTGTTCGATTTGTTCTTTTAACGATTGGATCTGGGTAATGGCTTGTTTCTCAATCTGCCAGCGGGCGCGTAATTGAGAAGAACGTTCATGTAGATCGGATAATTCCTTCTCGATGCGCTCCAATCGTTCTTTCGAAGCTTTATCTTTTTCTTTTTTCAATGCTTCGCGTTCGATTTCAAGCTGCATGATTTGGCGATCTACTTCATCCAGAGCTTGCGGTTTGGAATCGATTTCCGTGCGCAAGCGAGCTGCAGCTTCATCGATCAAATCTATGGCTTTGTCGGGTAAATGGCGGTCGGCAATGTAACGATGCGATAGCGTTGCAGCGGCAATCACCGCCGGATCGGTAATGCGCACCCCGTGATGCACTTCGTAGCGCTCTTTTAGACCACGTAAAATGCTAATGGTTTCTTCCACGCTGGGTTCTTCCACCAATACCGGTTGAAAACGCCGTTCCAGGGCGGGATCTTTTTCCACATATTTGCGATATTCGTCGATGGTTGTGGCACCGATCATATGCAACTCACCCCGTGCCAGCATCGGTTTGAGCATATTGCCGGCATCCATCGCCCCTTCGGCTGCTCCCGCACCTACCACGGTATGCATCTCATCAACAAATAAGATGATTTCACCCGAAGCGTCGGTGATTTCTTTCAATACCGCTTTCAAACGCTCTTCGAATTCGCCGCGGTATTTTGCACCGGCGACTAACGCGCCCATATCCAATTGAACCAGGCGTTTGTGTTTTAGACCTTCGGGTACATCGCCATTGACGATACGTTGGGCAAGCCCTTCGACGATGGCTGTTTTACCTACGCCAGGGTCACCAATCAAAGCTGGATTGTTTTTTGTACGGCGGGACAATATCTGAATGACGCGCCGGATTTCTTCATCTCTTCCAATGACAGGATCCATTTTGCCTTTGCGGGCTTGGGCGGTCAGGTCCCGGCCGTATTTCTCGAGCGCTTGGTAAGTTTCCTCAGGGGATTGAGAAGTGACCCGTTGTGTTCCACGAATATCAGCCAGGGCTTTGAGAATGGCATCTTTTGTCAATCCAAATTGGCTTAGACGCTTGCCCTCGATGCTTTCTGTCAATCCTAACAGGATGTGTTCGGTTGATACATATTCGTCATTCATCCCCTTGGCGTATCGCTCAGCCGCTTCCAATACCTTGGCAGTTGGCTGAGCCAACCCAACCTCACCTCCCCCGCCATAGACTTTTGGACGTTTTTCCAATTCTTGAGTGATTTCTTCAGTGATGGCTTTTACACTGCCGGCTACTTTGGTAACTATGGCAGGTGCTACACCATCCTCCTGACGTAATAATGCTAGCAGGAGGTGGGCGGGTTCGATGGCTTGATGATTATAATCTTGTGCTATATGTTGTGACGCTAAAATGGCTTCTTGTGATTTTTGAGTATATTTATCTAGGTTCATTTTATTTTTCCTCTTCCTTCTTAAAAATCTAATAATAAGGATAATTGATTTGAATTATCTGGAATATTTATTTCAAGAGATTTTTATTACCTTGTAATCGTTTCATCTTGAAA
>JBDKUB010000401.1:0-3399 GCA_039679915.1 Anaerolineaceae bacterium | reverse complement strand
TCTCTTATCTTAAATCACGGTCGCAGATTTTTAACATAAACCCGGATGCCTACGAGCAAATCGATATTCACATCCACATCCCTGAAGGGGCAATCCCCAAGGATGGTCCAAGCGCAGGAATCACAATAGGGGCTGCCCTGGTGTCGGCTTTTACAGGCCGGGAAGTGCGTAAAGAGGTGGGTATGACGGGAGAGATTACCTTACGCGGCAGGGTATTGCCGGTGGGAGGTATTCGTGAGAAAGTGCTAGCTGCCCATCGCTCCGGTTTGAAAACGGTAATCATCCCCAAAAAGAATCTCAAAGACCTCATTGAAGTACCCAAGCGGGCTCGCAACGAGCTGAAAATCATCCCTGTCGAACATATGGATGAGGTGCTTGAAATTGCTTTGCTAGAACAGCCGGTAGAGGATACTTTTATCCGAACCAAGCGAAAATCTACCCCCAGGAAGAAAACAGATAAACCATCGCTGGAAGTTCAAAAAAATGACATCACCGATACTTCCCCAACTCAACCTGCAATCCAGGTCTGGAGTAGATTAACATGGCAATCCAAAAATTATCCTTAGTCGTTTTACTTTGCCTCAACCTACTTTTTAGTGGATGTTCCTTTCAAGGCGTTAGCCAAAATCCTAATGAACCAAATCCTGCTGGAGATCTTGAATTAACCGGCACTGCTTTGGCGGTCTCCGGTGCATTAGAAACACCTGATTTTACATTATTTACCCCAACCGCTGCAGTTGTTACACCCTCTCCAATCGTTACGCCGGTATTTATGCCGCAATACCCTCTGGCGGTTGTGATGGTAAAAGAAGAAGAGGTCTTGAATGTGCTGGCGAATCCAAACCAGGCGGATCATGTCATAGCCACTTTGCCTCCCCACACAACCCAGATATCCACCACGGGCAAATCTCAAGAAGTCGAGGGGGAGGTTTGGGTAGAGATACAAACCCCCGAGAATGGAACCGGCTGGGTCAAGATGGTCAACCTTACAGAACAAGTTTCATCGATGGCATTCTGCTCCGATAAAAAGGCGACTGCCCTGGTGGGCGAGTTTATGGGTGCAGTTCAGGTACGTGATGGCCAAAAATTAGCTCAGCTTGTCAGTCCAAGACGGGGGTTGATCATCCGGCATGAATGGTGGAATCCAGAGGTTCACTTTCAAGGCTCACTTGTACTAGAAAATATTTTCACCGATTCAACGGTATTCGATTGGGGCATTAACAATGGAAGCGGACAAACCATCCAGGCATCGTTCAAAGATGAAATTCTGCCTCTTATCGATGATGTTCAAGGGGGTTCTGTTCAGGTCTGCAACAGCCTGGAGCAAGGCTTAGCATCAGGCGGATCTACCGGATTCATCCGCTGGCCGGGTGAATATGCCAATATCAACTACATAGCGATATACCGCCCGGCCGTTGAAGGAGATGAATTAAACTGGCGTACTTGGGCAATTGGGATTGAAGATGTAAACGGAAATCCTACTATTGCTATATTGGTTCAATATCACTGGGAAATTTAATATATATCATGGGCATGCATTGGCGAGGTGTTCGGCGTATGTTTGGGCAAACACATGCTTCCCTGATTTATCGCAGGCTGAACGAAAGTAATAATATGGGCTTGCCTCAGGGTGGGCAACCGCATTCAATGCATTTATACCGGGGTTAGCAATAGGGCTTGGGGGAAGCCCGGGATAAAGATAAGTATTGTATGGTGAATCGATTTGCAAATCTTCTGCACTGAGCGGGTTAGCCCACCAGGTTTTTTGGGATGGTCGATATCCTAAAGCATATTGGATTGTGGGGTCGGCATCCAATTTCATATTATTGGAGAGGCGGTTTAGATAAACGGAAGCAATTAGGGGCATTTCCTCATCGATGATCGATTCCCGCTCGATAATCGACGCCAGAGTTATGGCTTGATAGATGGTCAAACCCTGATTGGAAAATCCATTTTTAAGATCGTCGGTTAAATTTCGATCGAAATTCTGAAGCAATAATTGGATTAATTGGTCGACTGTGGTTTTTCGAGGTACTTGAACGATGCCCGGAAACAGAAAACCTTCACACCCAGCACCGGCTGGCAGGTCAGCACTAAAGGACAATGCGGAAGGAAACTGCCTGGCAAACTGGATGAATTGTTCCGGTGAGATTTGCAATCCAGAGGTTGGCAGAGATGCGGCAATCTCTTCTACACGCCAGCCGGGTAAAATGGAAAATTCGATTACCGTCTGGTTCAAAGATTGGATTACAGCGGCAATCTCAAGGGGAGTCATCGCCGGGCTCAAAGAATGGTTGCCGGCTTGTAATGAGGTATCTAATCCCGAATACTGCAAATAGATTCGCATAGCTTCTGAATTTTTGATTAAGCCTTCAGATTGGAGCCTATGGATAACGGAAAAAGTGGATTCTCCCGGCTCGATTTTGAAGTTCTGCATCGAACCGGCAGCATTCAATGGAGAGAGAAGGTCGTCTTCGTATGCTAATAAACGAAGGGAATAGTATATTCGGTTAATGATGCTTATCCCTGGAGCAGGCTTGCCAAATTCACTTTCGATGTGAAGGGGTGCATAAATAATGCCTATCAAGAGAAGAGATGTAATCAAGCAACCTGAAATAATTACAAACAAAAGAAATAGATTGACTCGGGAAGAATTTTTTTGTGACATTTTTGTCAGCTTTTTTAAATGGGCTTATGGAGTGTTATGGTCATGCAGTGTATCCAGATAGGATTGCAGAATAGAAGCAGCAGCCAGGTTATCGAGATGGCCTCGGCGTTTCTTTCTAGGGATATTCATTTCGATCGACGCTGCCTTGGCTGATTGCGTGCTGAAACTTTCGTCCCATAATTGTATAGGGATGGTCGTTTGGTCACGAATGGCTGCGGCTAGACGGGCTGCTTTTCTCCCCTGAGGTGAAGGCAAGCCTTCTTCGTCAATGGATTGACCGACGAGGATCAGCTCGACCTGGTTTTCTAACGCCAGCGCAGCAATCCGGGCTGCATCCAAGGGTCGAGATAGGTGCTTGATTATCGTCAGGGGTGACGCCAAGGTATTGGTTGGATCGGACAGGGCTATTCCGATATTTTTATCCCCAGGGTCGACGGCAAGGATTCGCATAATTATTTAAGTCAGGATTGCCATAAGAGGATATTCACCCTAAAGGGTAAGGCAGGCAACCGCCACCACCAGGCTGGAGTAAGTATGATTTGAGGTTTTTCTGATAGGGGTAAGCTTTGATCGAGGCGGTGAACAGCTTCTTCGGGTTTTAAGCCGATAACGAGATTGATCGCGTGGTTCGAGTTGATCCGGGCTTGGATTTTTCGGGAGGCTTGGATTTTCCACTGATAATCGCCTTTTCCAGAATTCTCCGGTTGGGAAACCATGGTATAGCTTATGCT
>JBDKUB010000403.1:0-5782 GCA_039679915.1 Anaerolineaceae bacterium | reverse complement strand
AAAATTTCTTTGATGATGATGCGGGCAGCGTTCAAGGCGATCTTCTTACGGTCATATTGAGCAGCATCCAGAGCAGCGATATCCCCAATGCCAATCCCTTGCAGCCTTTCCATTACTAATATCCGATAAGTGCTATATTCCCAATAGATATGAGGAATATGAAGATAGGGTTCATTGTAAAAGTTTCTGCGAAATTTATCGGCATTATGCCCCTCGCGCTTGTAATCCAATTCATTATGCAGGGTAAAAGCAAATTCTTCGATGACGTTCTTGGGATTATAGATTTCCCCTAGCTGCGTGCGTTGGGCAAGCGAAGCCAAGTCATTCAATATTTCTAGGTCTTGTTCGATAATTCCCGCTATTCCTGGCCTTTGGATTTTTATCACCGCCTGTTCCCCATTTTCAAGGGTGGCGGCATGAACCTGTGCCAGAGAGGCAGCCGCCAGGGGAACAGGTTCGATTTGGGTAAAAATATGCTCGGGTTCATCGCCCAGCTCCTCAACCAGCACAGTACGTACTTTTTCCCAGGCGGCGGGAGGCACGGAATCGGTCAACTTCAACAATTCACCAATATATTCGGGGGGCAGCAAGTCGGGACGCGTGCTGAGTATCTGTCCTAACTTGACGAAGGTTGGACCCAGTTCTTCGAATGCCATCCGTAAATGTTCAGCGCGTGATGTCGCTATAGGCGCTTCGCGTTTTGTACGAAAACGTGGCAGTGAAATGCCGCGTTCCATCTCCAGGGTTTCCAGAAACGACCCGAAACCATGTCGGGCAAAAACGCGGGCGATCACGCGATACCGCTTTAGATTTTTTATGGGAAATAATATCGGACGCATCGGGCTCTCTCAGATTATGTGGTTGGATTGAATATTTACGCCTCGGTATAAACTGCTACACCAATAGCGCCCGGTCCAACATGTGTGCCAATTACCGGACTAAGACTAAGGGTAACCACCTCCACACAATCTATATTATCACGGACTTTCTTATCGACCAGCTCGATTCTATCCGGGGCGCTGGCATGAATCAATCCAATGTGGGCTGGCTTTCCATTGGCTGTTTCTTTTGCCAGTTCTACCAGTCGATCCAAAGCCTTATGCCGGGTGCGGACGCGTTCTAGAGCATCGATCTTACCTTCATCATCGAAATAGAGGATGGGTTTGATGTTGAGGGCTGAGCCCAAATAGCGCGAAGCACCCCCTATCCTGCCGCCCAAGTGTAGGTATTTCAAAGTATCCACAACGAAAAATGTCTTGATATTATGCACGATCGTCCAGACGATTTCTCGCACTTCCTCGAAACTCTTTCCAGCCTCGGCTGCTCGGGCTGCTGCCAGTACCACCAATGCCAATCCTGTGGATGTCGTATGGGTATCAACGACCTCAACGGGTATCTGGGTAAATTGTTCCGCAGCCGCCTGCGCCGAAGCTACCGTTCCGCTGATTCCGGAGGAAATAAGCGGGACGATAATTGCATCGTGATCTTGCGCCAGGCGGTCATACATCTGGACGAAATCCAGAATGGATGGCTGAGATGTGGTAGGCAATTCCGTCTCATGTTCCAGGCGTCCATAAAAGGTATCAGGGGTAAGATCGACACCATCCAGGTAAGTTTCCCCTTTCCAATATAATTTCAAATGGGCAACCTGAATATCGTATTGAGTGATCATCTCTTGCGACAGGTAAGCTGTGCTATCGGTCAAAAGGGCAATTCGAGGCATAAGGCTACTCCTAATTATATTTAATCATTAATCGAATAAGATATCTCCGGGATAGATTTGGCTACCTGCCGGGGAAGCTCGCGGATATTCCGCCGGTGTTCTTATACAATCCCATCCCCTCTATCACAATATATAAAAGCAAAGCCAGATGATGAATTGATTGGGTATATCTTCTAATCCACACCTACCATTACATTGCTGGCTTTGATAATGGCATACACCTCTTTGCCTTCTTTCAATCCCAGGTTCTCCACCGATTCCTTGGTAATAATAGAGACCATTTCATCACCGCCCGCTAGTTGGATGATCACCTCGTCATTAACGGCACCGGTTACGATTTTTTTTACTTTGCCTTTCAAAACATTGCGTGCGCTGATTTTCATAAGCTATTCTCCTTTTAATATTAACACCATCAAAATTAAATAATTAATTACAACCATTATACATAAAATTTCAATATAAAAACGCATGATCCATGGGCGTAATCTCATTTAGTGATAACTGGACATTTAGGGATTTGTCAAAGCTCATTCTATTATTTAGACTTGGGATGATTGCTTCATCTCTCGCTCCCTTCTCCTACGTCTATCTCACTACCCCAGCTTGTCATGAATCCACCCGGGCTGCTTCTTTTTTGGTACATCGCCAAAGTAGTGGTGTAATCATCCTTGGCGTGGGAAAGCATCGTCGTTAAACCGGTTAAGATTACACCGGTAGAGCTGGGGTCGCAGGCTTCGCTTGCAGCCAGTTCCTGTAAAGCCAATAGCCTTATGAACAAGATGACCAATTCCAAATGATGTTCAGGCAGGGATAGAACATCGGTATCCTGATCAAGCAGTGGATGATCGCATAAAACAATCACGCCTATCGTCTCTGTACCTCTTGGCAAAGGACCCAATATCAGAGTAAATTGCGGCGACTGCTGCACATCATAAACCAATTCTCCACTAAAACCACGTCCATCCAATTCGCTGCGGCGCAGCAGAATTTGGGGCGGGTTTTCGCCTATAAGGTACGCTACCCGCCAAACCGCCCGCGTGCCTAAAACCATCTCCCCGCTTTCGTCGGTTCTGCCATCTAAAGTGTATTCCCTTTCACCGGCAGAACAGGCAACCTTAAGCTCAGCCTGGCGGGGAAAATGGACTGAATATTCACGGATGCTGTCATTGATCCACTGGTTTAGTTGGGTGTCAGTAAGGATAGGCGCCTCTGCAATATCTCCTAAGCGCATCCGAACCATCGTTCGTAATTCTCCCCGGTTTGTCATCAATCCTCCTCTATCGGTATATCTTTTTTAGATTTCAATGTCTTGTTTCCAGTGCCTTGTTCCCGGTGAACTGTTTTCCGGTGAACAAGGCACTAACATGGATTAATTTTCCAGAATCACGATTCTCGTATCCCTCGATATTATCTTATCGTTCCATCCACACCGTGAAGGTCGCCGAATTACCCTCGTTGACCTGCGTGAGGCTGCCTTTGAGCTTGCCATGGACAACATATGCCTCATGGATTTTGCGTGTGCCATCATAAGTGAGATCTGCATTGGTGTTGTTTTGCAGCGGTCGCCGTGGATAGCAGCGATAATCGACATTGTTATTGATTCTCTGAACAATCGGTTCTTGGGTTGGATCCCCATCATCATATAAAGATAGGTCGGCTGTCGATGGCGGATTATCGTTATACTGAACATGGACTGACAAAACCTTGCCATATACCGGAGGACTAAATCCGCTTGCACTTGCCGTACCTGCGCTGCCGATAGCCGGGTCGGTTGAAAATTTCACCAAATCGATCATTGTTTTTTCCTCCCTTGCTTGGTATTCCTTTTATCACAATTGGGTTTTGGATCCTCTTGAACTTTTATTTCCCGGTCGTCAGCTAGCGGCTGCCTGCCAACCTTATCAGGTTTCCAGGTAACCACCTTACCTCCATAGAGATGCAGTTCGACTTGGTCCTCTTGCACCTGGACGCGGTAGATGGGAACATCCAGTTTCAATTCTTTGATGATGCGAGGCAAATCCAGTGGCGTGGTCATAATTCCTCCTATCAGTTAGCCAAAAGCTTGCGCCTTTATCCTTCCGTGAAGGTAAATACCAGGCTGATATCAGTTGAAGCGGAGGCAGTCCCGCCCCCGTTATAATCGTAATCCAATCCAACTGTAAAAACAGTGCCCTGGTTGATATGGGGGAATTGGCAGCCTACGAAATCATCGCGGTCGAACACGGCTGGCGCACCAGAGACGCCTACAGCCTTTTTTGTCATGTAAGCAGCGGCTTCCCCGGAGTTCCCAAGGGTAAGCCCGGCAGCCGCTGCGTTGATGCCCACAGCCGAGACGTGCACTAATTGCATATCGCAGGGCAGCTTGAAGCGGATATTCAAATCCGCTGCCAGTGTGCCGGGGATGTAATAGGTATGTGTGAGAATTCTATCCATTCGTTCCTCCCTCTATATTCGAAAATTGGATGATCCTGATTGGGGTTCGATTCCAGTCTGATGTTTCATAGCTCGCCGATTCTACGAAACATTTGCCTTATATAATCCCCGAAAATCCATCGGACCAACGGCAAAGAAAAAACGTACTTTGATGGGCATGGTATCGTTGGTGAACATTAACCCGGCTGTGGGGCTGGCAACGGAAAATATTTCCGGCACGCGTCCATAGCGGTAACCAATTCCAATGGAAGGATACAGCCGCGGATCGGCAACGGCTGCCCAATCGTTGGTATCCGGCCAAAGATCGACCACGATAATTCGAGACCGCGCTACAGCCAAACGAGCGTCATGGGTATCGCCGACGCTCAGCGGATTGACATCGTTCTCCATGCTGCCCGGTTCGCCCTCCGAACCGATGATCTGCAAAGCCGTAATCTCAAGATCGGGAGGCACCAGCAAGAAACGGGGTGCAGTTAATGCCCCCAAACGTTCCCCGGAATTGAGCTCGGTTTGTTTGCGCATGGCGGTGCGGGCAGCCACGTAAGCCGTCCACGAAAGCGCCGAACTGCCCAGGTTGTTGCGGCTGCTGTGAAACAACGCCACCCCATCTGCCAGAGTAGGACCCGCTCCATTATTGGTCGTAAAAATATTCAAGAGGGCTTTGGAAAGGGTTAGCCAAGCCGCCTGAGCCAGAGCGCGTGGTGCAGCGCGCAGCCGACCGGTATCGTCTTTGTCGATGGCTTCGATGGTCAGACCCAGATAGCCGCCCTTTTTGGTGAAATCGGCTGCCTCATATTTGTCATCCCAGGTTAGCTCGGTGTAGGCAGCCCCTTCTGCTACTGTGGGCAATTCCCCCAAACCACCCAAGGTGATCCACTTTACCTGCTGCAAGCTCGCAAAATCTTGCTGTGAAACGAAAGGTTCCCACCAACGCGGGTATTGCTGGAATTCCGCTGCCACCACTTTGTTAAGGGCATTGGCTACTAAATTGCTCATCGTCGCAGAAGTGACATTAGCAAGATACACCCGTTCGCCTTTGAAAGTGCCGGTCAATTCGTAGTCTCCGGAAAGCAGGTTGTACAATTCGCGGATACCGGTCAGGGGTAGAACGCCATCTGGTGGGTGCACACCGGCGATCAAGGCTTCGAGCGCCAATTGCACCTGTTCCAAGCCGGTCCGTCCCAGGCTGATATGCGGGGTACGCGGTGGCTGGCTGCCAATTTGCACCACCCGCTCCTCTGCCAGCTTTGCCAGATACGTCTGTTCAGCCTCAATAGCGGTGGCAACTTCCTGCGGCGATGTATATTCGCGGCTTGCCAGGTGTTCACGGCTGGCTTGCGGCAAGCCGCTTTGCGCCAGCATGGCGCCCGCCATCATCTGGCTAAAGGCGCTTTGCCAGGCATCTCCTTCGGTCGGGCAAGCCACAGCTTCCTGATTTATCGTGCTGTTGTTCATATTAGGTTTCTCCTTTCTTAATTGAACGATTTCCTGAGCCTCAACTGGGTTAGTTGTATGGTCGATTCCCAGATTCAAGCCCACCTCGGTGTATACTGCCAGGCGCTCAGGTAGCTCAAGGCAGTTGGTTATGCGGCTGGCGGATAAGGCTTGTATCACCCGCGCCTCCGT
>JBDKUB010000364.1:0-10894 GCA_039679915.1 Anaerolineaceae bacterium | reverse complement strand
AGCTTATATTTTTTGAGGTTGTCACGATAATCTTGGGCTAACTCCGCAGCTAATACAGGAGAACCCTTAGCCCCATCATCGTATATCCCTTTTCCAGCGAATCCATCCACGTAATAAACGCATGGTTGGGAAGTAGTACTTCCTAATATCTTGGCGAATCCTGCAAGATATTTTTGAACAATGTCTAGTTTGCGTTTTGACCAATCTTTTTGCTCGTCAAAATATCCATTGTTTTTTTGTGCCATGTCAAATTCCCCTTCCAAATGAGACACTTATTTAGCTTTTGTCCAATAATCGGCCAACTGGGTTGCCTGATCCAGAACTTTATTGACTGATACGGTATATTCGCCGGTGGCTGGGTCATCTGGTGGGTATTTGTATTTGCGTAAAATACGCTTCACCAATACCCGCAATTTTGCCTGCACACTCTGCTTATATTGCCAATCAATAGAGGTGTTATTTCTGACGCTTTCAGTTAGTTCGTGAGCGATTTGTTTTAAGATCTGATCTCCAAGCAGGCTTTCAGCATTGGGGTTATCTGCGAGGGCGTCATAGAATGCCAATTCATCCTGCCGGAGGTTCGATTTTTCGCCCCGTTGATCTGCTGCACGGATGTCCCTGGCTAATTGGATGAGTTCTTCAATGATTTTGGCCGAATCAATTAATCCATTCTGATAGCGTTTCACGGCTTCCGCCAGCATTTCTGAGAATCTGCGTCCCTGGACCATATTCATCTGTCCTCGGGTTTTTATCTCATCGTTGAGCAATCGTTTGAGTAGTTCAAGCGCCAGGTTTCTGCGTTCCATACCCTGAACCTCGGACAAAAACTCATCCGAAAGGATGGAAATATCCGGTTTGCGAATGCCGGCGGCATCGAAGACATCGATGACTTCACTGGATATAATCGCGTCATTAATGATTTGCCGGATGGCTGTCTCTATTTCTTCGTTCGTGCGTGTCTTGGTGGTTTCGTCAAATTTTGCAAAACGAGCTTTAATGGCCTGGAAGAAGGCAAGATCATCACGAATTTCAAGTGCTTTCGGGTGTGGAACGGCCAAGCCAAAGGCTTTTTGTAATTTGATGACGTTTTCGATAAATCTTTCTTTCCCATTACGAACTACGGAACCTTCTTGTTCTTCAGCTAAATCAGCAATGGTGTTGGCGGCGTCCAGAATAAAACCGAGCTTTGATTTCGGTTCTAATTTGAAATACTGGTGATAATCGAAACGCCCGAACATATCCACCACGATCTCATAGTATTCCAACATCTTTGCGACCGCTTCTTCCTGGTCGAAGGTGATTTGTCCTTTGCCCTGACTGGCAGCATAGACCAGTAATGCATTTTTTAGGTCTTGGGCAATTCCAATGTAATCGACAATCAACCCACCTTCCTTGTCGCCAAAGACGCGATTGACGCGGGCGATGGCCTGCATCAAGGTATGACCATTCATGGGCTTGTCGATATACATGGTATTAAGACAGGGTGCATCAAAACCGGTGAGAAACATGTCACGTACGATAAGCAATTTAAGAGGGTCTTTTGGGTCTTTCAGGCGGTTGCCAATGGCTTTACGACGGTCTTTATTGCGGATATGCTCTTGCCAATCAAGCGGATCACTGGCTGAACCGGTCATGACGATCTTGATCACGCCTTTGTCATCCTCCGGGCTATACCATTGAGGACGTAATTTAATAATTTCTTTATGCAATGCAACACAAATGCGCCGGCTCATACACACGATCATGCCCTTGCCATCGGCAGCAGAGATACGCTGTTCAAAGTGTGCGACGATATCCGCTGCTACTTGCCTGAGTCTGTCAGTGCTGCCCACGACGGCTTCTTTGCCCGTCCACCGCGCGAAGCGTTTTTGTTTTTCGGTCAGCTCATCATCTTCTGTGATTTCTTCGACTTGTTCATCCAGGATTTTTTGATTTTCTCCGGACAGTTCGATTTTGGCCAACCGGCTTTCATAGTAAATTTTTACGGTAACGCCATCATCCACCGCCTGCTGAATATCGTAGACATCTATGTAATTTCCAAAAACAGCCTGGGTATTGCGGTCCTCTTTTTCAATTGGCGTACCCGTGAAGCCAATAAACGAAGCATTGGGTAAAGCATCGCGCATGTGTTTGGCGAAGCCATCAATAAAATCGTACTGACTGCGGTGGGCTTCATCGGCGATTACCACCACATTACGACGCTCGGTGAGGGTGGGGTAGACACCGCCGTTTTCAACGGGTAAGAACTTCTGAATGGTAGTAAAGATAATGCCGCCCGAAGCCACAGAGAGTAATCTTTTTAAATCCTCACGGTTGGCAGCCTGCACCGGAGTCTGGCGCAGCAATTGCTGGCAGTTGCTGAAGGTTTCAAAAAGCTGTTGGTCGAGATCGTTGCGGTCGGTGAGAACCACAATAGTGGGGTTGTTCATCTCCTCTGCCAGCACCAGCTTGCCGGTATAAAAAACCATCGAGAGACTTTTTCCACTGCCTTGGGTGTGCCAAACCACGCCAGCGCGTTTATCGCCTTTGGGTTGGTGCTCCACACTGGGCAGGCCATAAACCGACGGATGCTCGGCAGCGAAATGTCCCTTCTCATTTGCTGAGGCACGCAAAGTAGAAAGGATGGCTTTATTGACGGCAAAATACTGGTGGTAGGCGGCCATCTTTTTGATCGTTTTTTCTTTCGATTTTTCAAAAACGATAAAATGGCGCAGCACATCTAGAAGCGTCTTTTTGTTGAGCAGCCCTTTGACCAGAGGTTCGAGCTCCGATCGCTGTTTCGAATCGATGACATGGATGCCGTCAACACTTTTCCATTCCATGAAGCGCGAATAGTCGCTGGAGATAGTGCCGGCCTTGGCAAACCAGCCATCACTGATCACTTCAAAAGCAGTAAAAGTAAACAGCGAGGGAATCACCTGCTGGTAAGTCTGCAACTGGTTAAAGGCAGCCTGCACATCCGCTTTTTCATCAGCAGCATTCTTCAGTTCAATGACGACCAGCGGCAAGCCGTTGACGAAGAGGACGATATCCGGACGCTTATTGATATTATTTTCCACCACCGTGAACTGGTTGACGGCAAGAAACTCGTTCTTATCACTTTCCGGATGTTCAAAATCCACTAACCAAACCTTATCTGTACGGCTTTTGCCATCGCCAACGCTGAATTTCACGTCCACACCCTCGGTCAGCAGGCTGTGGAAAGCTTCGTTGTTGTCGATAACGGTCAGCGCCTGGGTACGCAGAACTTTTTTGTATGCCTCTTCACGCGCTTCCTTTGGAATGTGCGGGTTGAGGCGGTCAATGGCAGAACGCAGGCGGGCTTTCAGGATTACCTCAGTGAAAGTGCGTTCGGGGTGTGTACCTTCCAATAGGTCGGGACCATACGCAATGGAATAGCCGTTTAGGTCGTGCAGCAATTCGAGGGAAATTTGTTCGATTTCGGATTCGTAGAGGATCATAAAGAATACTCTTCCTTATGCTGTTGGCAATAGTTTTCAGCAAAAGTAATCCAAGATTCATACCAATACCATGATTTATTTGCTACCCACGCCCCAAAACCCTTTGCAGGATTTCTCGCATCTTCATTTTTCCAAAGCAAGGTGTGTTGGTGCATCGTAAATTTCCGATATCCTTTTTCTCGTAATATTTTTACTACATCTCCAGCTAAATATTTCGGTTTTTCTCGATCCTTTATTAATACATACTCTCGATTCAATCCTTCGGCGATTGGTGAATTCGCTGGTAGAAATTCGATAACTTTGTCAGCTTGACCTTTTTTGTTAACCGTTTTAGGAACGTATAAAACCCTATATGAATATCTTGGGTCATTAAATTCTTCTTCTGTAACGGCTTCATCGAAATTTGTGATGTAAGATGAGATATTATTGGGTAAATCTGAATAAAGTTGTAATTGCTTTGCTTGTGGTTCTGAAATGGATGAAAATTGTAACGAAAATGATAAGTGCTTATCTATTCCCATTTCTGGACCAAAAAAATCTTTTATGTAATGATTAAAATTCAAACAACAAGCTTGAAATCTGGCACTCAGATAATCATCAATTCGAGAAGTCATCTGATGCTCAATTTCATGTCTTAGTCCAATTAGAAATATTAAATTATCCTTCGTTATATTATCAACTGGGCAGGCAGCCTCATCAAGACATCTTTCTAGTTCCCAATATTTATAAGCACCCCTTTTGGTTTTATCGAAATTTTTCTTTTTCCCATTCATTGCATAATATCTATAATCAATATCCGATCCGCGATAATAAGCATGCATTAAATATGTCCAGGAGATGATGGACAAAACAATAAAGCTCTCGGATTTAAATAATATATTGGGGTTGTTAAAAATCTGCACAGCACACAACATTGACTCTCTTGCTTTGGCAATGAGTTCATTTCTAACTGATCCCACCTTGCGAATTCTTTTATTCATTTAATCCCCTTTTACAACTCAATTTCTCCGCTCATCAATTTGGGTAAAAGCGCATCACGAATTTTGGCAAGTAAAATTACTTCTTTTTGGTTATTTATAATCTTCTCAATAATTGGATTCATCACTTTATCAATATTTTCTAGCTTATCAGGAATTAAGCATATGGCTTCTGAAATATGATGACGCTGGATATGCCCCATTGTGGTTGTTTTGTCCTCCGCAATACCTTTAAATTTATCAATATATTGCAGAATCCAGAAATAGCAGAACCAAATGGGGTAATTATTAGATGTGACTTTAAATAAATGTTGATTCAGAGCCCCATCACCACCAACCCAAAATATGATTTCCAAGGATCCTGACCATGAGAATAATAAATCACCATCATGGACAATATACTTGGCTGGTAAATTTTTGCTTGCCTTATCTGAAGAATCAGTAATGCCATTTTTCATTTCTCGAATTTTTATTACAGGTAAATAATCATAGTCGTTTTCGGCAGGGTAGTTCTGAAGCGCTAATCCATTTAGGAAGTCCGCAATTTTATCCATTGGGAGGATTTTCCACCCTTTTGGAATCATCCCCAATTCACTCTCCACCAGCTCGCCGGTAGCGCCGGGGAAGTTGAAGTTGACAAACCATTCCTTGAAAATGGCCTGGGCAATGGCTTCGAGGGTGGCATTGGTCTGGCGGTTGAGTTCGATCTTGTCATCCAATGCGGAGAGAATCTCAGCAATGCGTCGTTGGGTTTCAATACTTTCTGGATAATCAAAAGTCTGTGAAAGTGCAGTATCACGGTTTAAACCAGGAACAGCACTATCTTCATTGAGTCTCTCCAATCTCAAAGTTTTTAAAAGATAATAGAGATATTTTATATCGCATTTTAGATCGGATTTTTTAATATAATAAGCTGTGTCGATACAATAAAATGGTTGTTTTGAGTAGAAAACCGACCCAACATTACCTTTTCTTCCGATTATTATTCCCTCTTCATCAACTAAAGCTCTATCATGCTGACCAGTAATACCAGATGATGAATAAACAGGAATTGAACCTTTTTTCCTGGCGTCAGCAGTCAATGATTTTCCATAATTTAAATAAGCAATATCATTTAGGGTTGCTTCCTTCCACCCATTAGGACTCATACTCAATCCCCCTTAAATTCCTGCAAATCTTGGATTGCAACTCAAGCCAGCAAGCAAACTCCTCAGAGGCTTGATCAATAAGTAAACTTACAATCATGTTCATGATTCTTCACTTTCTATACAGTAGTAGCTTGTCATGAATAACAAATCTGATTTTGGGAACATGATAAACCCGTCATATCTAAAATTCGCTAAAAAATGACCATGATCAACCATTGTGATTTCCTTGCAACAGCTTGAATAAAAGAAAGGGAGAGAAATCATAACCATACGCCCCCTTGTCTTGTTCTCTTTTCATCACTATGGGTATCTTGAAAAGTTGTTACAAAATATCGATCAATGCCAAGGTCAATGAAAAAACCAGTATGGTATTGATAGTTCTCATTTTCATGATCAAGAAAGGGTTGCTGACAGGTGAAATAGATCAGCTTTGCTTTATCATCATCACGTTCCTTATTGTTCCTATTGCTTACTTTCTTATACTCAACGACCACCTGGTTATTGTCATTAAATCCTCGATGATGAATGATCATATCTGGTGAACTAGTGGTGTATTGAAGATGTCTCGCTTTAATAAAGCATCCCTCGTTTGGGCACATTCCACACTTTTCATAAACCCTTTTTGGGTTTGTAGAGTTTCGGTTGTATTCGATATCAATTCCTAAGTTTTCCAGCCTATCGTCAATGGCTTGTTTCGCATTAATCATAGTGTTTGCTTTATTATAGATATTCGCAACAATTGTTCTTTCGTGTGCCTTACGCTGAATCAAATCTAAATCTTTTGGCGTGCAATAAAATAAATCAATAGACGGAGCAATAATCTCTTCAAGCCAATTAAACTGAATATCCCTAAAACTCATATCCGATTCCCTTCAAATTCTCGCGGATTCGCTGCTGCAGTTCGTTTCCGCTGGTAAACTGTTCGGTATGTTGATTAAACATTGACTTTGTTATCATATCAACAACGATTCCATTTTTTAGATCCTCATGTATTAATTTTGTCGTTTTTAATACATGAGATGCGCATCATGTAATAATCTTGTCAAATTCTTTACATGACAAACTTATCGTGTAAAGAAAACAGCATTTACTTTACATGAATGAAGGCAATATTAGTGCCCCTGTAAAAGGTCGAATAGGGGAGTGTTAATGTAATAGTTGCTCCTCCAAAACTTTTGCTTGTCCAGAAAACCTGATTGTGCTAATGTATCCAAATAATTGGTGGCCGTCGGCCGGCTGACACCCAGATCACGGATGACAAAATCAATTTTGGTATAGGGATGTTTAAAGAGAGTGTTGAGCAGTTCAAGCGAATAAATTTTGGGGAGCTGTGTTTTGATCCTTTCTTGAGTGTAAGCCATCAGGTCTCTTAACTTATGAATCGTCTCGATGGTTTCCGTAGAGGTTAACTCCACGCCACGCAACATAAAGGTCAACCAGTCTTCCCAGTTGTCATCTAATGGATCTGTCCGTAATTGGACCAGGTAAGCACTTTTTTCGCGCACGATGTAGCGGCTGAGATAAAGTACAGGAAGATCCAGCAAGCCGTGCTGCACCAGATAAAGTAAATTTAAGATACGACCGGTTCGCCCATTGCCGTCATAAAATGGGTGTATTTTCTCGAACTGGTAATGGATCAATGCCATTCGTACCAACGGATCGAGTCCTCCATCGACATCCCCATTAAAAAAGATCAGAAGACGTTCAAGAAGCTCCACGATTTGGTCATAGTCTTGGGGAGGCGTGTAAATCACTTCTCGAGTGACGTTATTTCCCACAATTGTTCCCGGTCGGGTGCGTATACCAGGTCCCGGTTCTCCAATTACCAAAACGGCTTGAATCGCGACCAGATCATCCAGCGTAAGTTTTTCTTTAGCCCTGACCCGGGTAAATCCCAGTTTAAGCGCCTCAGAATAGCGACCTACTTCCTTTGCGGCGGCATTGTTGAATTGAGGGATATCTAATTCTTGCTTGAACAATTCATCATGTGAGGTGATAATGTTCTCTATAGCTGAACTGTCTTTAGCCTCTTGCAGCGCCAGGGTATTTAGTAGGATATCTTGATTGGGAAGTAAAGGCGCGACGCCTTTGAGCTCTGCCAGCCGGCGGTGCGCCATGATTAATTGGCTAGTGAGAGCATCAGTTTGAGCGACTTTTTCGGGAGGAAACGCATATAAATCAGAGATCATAACCATACGCCTCCTTGTCTGATTCGTGGAACCCCGTAATCTGCATCTTGATAGTTTGTTACTGAATATGTAGCGAGATCAAGATCTATGAAAAAACCAATACGATACTGATAGTTCTCATTTTCATGATCTTGGAAGGGTTGCTGACAGGTGAAATAGATCAACTTAGCTTTATCAGCATCACGTTCTTGTGGATTTATGTTACTTGCTTTTTTATACTCGATAACAACCTGGTTATTCTCATTTGAACCGCGTTGATGAATAATCATATCCGGCGAACTGACAGTGTGTTGTAGATTACTCACTTTAATAAAGCATCCCTCGTTTGGGCATATACCACACTTTTCATAAACCCTTTTGGGGTTTGCGGAGTTTCTGTTGTATTCAATATCAATTCCTAAATTATCTAAATCATTATTGATGGTTTGTTTCTCATAAAGGATGGCGTTCGCTTTGCAGTAGATATTCGCTACTACTGTTCTTTCGTTCGCATCACGCTGGATCAAGTCTCTATCCTTTGGTGTGCTATACAACAAATCAATAGATGGAACAATGACTTCTTCAAGCCAATTAAACTGAATATCTCTAAAACTCATATCCGATCCCCTTCAAATTCTCGCGGATACGCTGCTGTAGTTCGTTCCCGCGGGCGAACTGTTCGGCCAGTTGAGTAGTCAGCGTGTTCATTTTTTCTTCAAACGGTATACCGTCATCTTCGGCTTCTTCTGTGCCTACATACCGCCCGGGCATCAGGACGTAATTGTTGGTGCGAACTTCCTCAATGGTGGCTGCTTTGCAGAAGCCGGGCTGGTCTTCATACACACCACCTTCGCCGCGCCAGGCATGATAGGTGCCGGCAATTTTGGCGATGTCTCCATTGGTAAATTCTTTGTTGCGGCGGTTGATCATTGTGCCTAATTTCCGGGCATCTATGAACAAAATTTCGTTGGACCGGTTGCGAAATTTATGATTCGTTCGGTCTCTGGCGAGGAACCAAAGACAGGCAGGGATCATCGTGTTGTAAAAAAGCTGCGCAGGCAGGGCGACCATACAATCCACCAGGCCGGCCTCGATTATATTCTTTCGAATCTCGCCCTCCCCGCCAGTATTGCTGTTCATACTGCCATTTGCCAGCACAATTCCGGCAGTACCGATTGGACTTAGTTTGTGGATGAAGTGCTGCAGCCAGGCATAATTGGCATTTCCCACCGGCGGCAGGCCATACTTCCAACGAATGTCATCGCGCAGCTGCTCACCACTCCAATCACTCACATTGAAAGGCGGGTTCGCAAGAATGAAGTCTGCTTTGAGATCTGGATGACGGTCATTGAGGAAGGTATCGCCTAATTCCAATTTGGCGTCAATCCCGCGAATTGCCAGGTTCATTCGTGCCAAGCGCAGGGTGGTGGGGTTGGATTCCTGCCCGTAAATCGACAGGTCTTTGATGTTCCCCTGATGATTACGGACAAACTTTTCGCTCTGAACAAACATACCACCGCTGCCGCAGCAGCCGTCGTAGACGCGGCCGTTAAAAGGTTCGATCATCTCAACAAGCAATTTGACAATGCTGGCAGGGGTATAAAATTGTCCGCCCTTTTTTCCTTCGGCGTCGGCAAATTGGCCTAAGAAATATTCGTAGACGCGCCCTAGTAGGTCCTGTGATGTGTGCGCATCCTGGCGAAAACCGATCGTACCAATTAAATCAATTAATTCTCCCAAACGTTGTTTGTTTAACTCTGGATCTGCATAAATTTTGGGCAGCACACCCTTCAGTGGCGGGTTAATCCGTTCGATGGCATCCATTGCATCATCTAGAAACTTACCAATTTCGGGTTGTTTGGCGCGATCCTGAAGATATTGCCACCGTGCTTTTTCAGGAACGAAAAATACATTATTTGCTAAGTACTCATCCGGGTCTTCCGGGTCAGAGCCTTCATATTCGCCGTTGTTTTCTGCGAGCTTTTGGTACAAATCGTTGAACGCATCAGAAATGTATTTGAGAAAAATCAGACCAAGGACTACATGTTTATACTCTGCTGCATCCATGTTGGAGCGCATTTTATCTGCTGCGGTCCAGAGTGTTTTTTCCAGTTCATTGTTTTCAGCCATTTTTCTCCTATCCAAATCATTCCATTGATTGCGGCGTATAGTTAATTCTCAAGTTTTCGGGGCTCTGCATTTTGACTTTCCTGTTTCTTAAGCCACTCATGGAAGGTATCTTTCCTGAATCGCCAATGTTTACCGATTTTAAATCCGGGAATGATCTTATCCTGGGCGAGTTTATATACTGTGGATCGAGGTAATCGTAAAAAAGCTGCTACTTCATCGGCAGTTAAGAACTCATTTGTATCGGCCATAAAACCCTCATTTTTGTAACGACCATTATTCCAGATACTCCAATTATTATAGCAAAGATAGTCAAATCAAATAATCAATGTAAATTCAAATTCTCGACCCGATAGACAGAGCCTTTGTGTTTTGAAATCTTATCGCTTTGTAAAAAACGACCTAAAGATTTACAAAGCTTCAGCTACTTTGAAAACAATTTTTCGTTGTCCCCCTAGGATCACGCCCTTTCATTTTGTACAATAAGACCAAGTAATCAACACAGATTCATCGTCGCAGAAATCGTTTGGAGTTTACTTTTTATCGTTGGAGCGACCTGGCTAGTAATTTCTGGCAGGTCGTTTTGTTTTTCCTTAACAGAGAGGAGGTGGTTTTTGGAAAATCATTAGAAAGATGAAAAACATACACCAGCCACGCCAAACCCTTAAGGGGTGGTATGGCTGGCGGGTCTCAATCACTCATACTGAAAGGAATATGAATGGAAGAAAGCAACACCCAATTTACCAATTTGCTTACCGGCGAAGAGATCGCCAAAATTCTGCATGTTTCGCGTGCGTATGCTTATCAACTGATGCGCCAACGGATCATTCCAACGGTCAAGATCGGACGCAGTGTGCGCGTGCGGCCGGCGGATTTGGAGGAATTTATCGCCAGGAATTTAGGGCAAAACAGCCTAATTGCTGGACGTATTAGACAGAACTGATGTTCCATTTCTGAGAAAAGATGCTACAATGATTTGTAACAACCGCACCTTAATAAACGAATATCGAGAA
>JBDKUB010000504.1:0-1743 GCA_039679915.1 Anaerolineaceae bacterium | reverse complement strand
CAGATGCGTTGCATATACTTGCCAAAGGTGAGCGAAATGTACCCGCACCTGCCGTGGCTATTGCTACAACATAGGCGGTGAAACTACCTCCATTCAAGTCGACCGTATAACTTCTCTCCAAGTATTGGCTGATGCCATCGAATTGAAGTGCGGGTTGACTATTGATTCCGTTTGTTCGATAAGTAGGCTGATAACCTGTTGTGGTTTGGGTAAAATGGTAGCTGTTACCGCTTTGATCTGCCCAGCAAGCGACTAAGCTATCATTGCCGGCTGGTGTTGTGCAACTGGCATCACTGTAAACCCCATCATCCGCCTTGAGCCACAACTTCAAATTACTGCTGCTGTCGGTGCTGCCCACTCCACCGGGGCCATCCCCACCACCGCTGTCGGCTTGTGCCGGGCTGCATATAAGGAGCATGACCATTAGCAAACCGGTAACGAACAATCCACGCAAAAAAGACGCCATTTCCACATTGCAGAAACGCTTCGGATGCGTCATAATATTCCCTCCATATTTAAGAAATTATAAAGAAAAGGACAGTGGTGAAAGAAAGCGAAGCCTTCCCACCTGTTAATCGAATTATCGATTAATATTTTCTACATGGCAAGGATTTTCGGAGCCAGTTTTAGTGAATTATCGAAAAGGCAAGTTTCGATGCCTTGAGAATCAAAAAGCGAAAGTCCCAAGCTTTTAGAAACTTTCCAAATATTTTTCTAACCATTGAACTTGTAAAAAATGCCTTCATTTCACCCCAAGATGGATTGTAAGGCAAAAAATACCATAGTGAGCGAAGCGCAGCAGTGCGATTTGATGCTTGGACAGGCTTTTCGCTTCGCTCAGAATGATGGCTACTTTTTAGACAAAATTGCCAGATGCAAAGACGCCCGAATCACCAGTGCTCGTATCTTACAATTTGACTGAGAGGCAGGCGGTCCTTCTCCAGTGGCGTTGCATCTGCTGGGTACCCCAGCGGCATAATAATGACAACGCGGATTTTTTCAGGAATCCCCAGTAGCTTTTTCACAGATTTTTCATCGAAATCAGCTACCCAACAGGTGCCTAGTCCAAGTTCTACGGCAACCAGACTAATATGATCCAACACGATAGCCACATCGATGGGGTAGCTTTGCTGTCCGCAAGGCATATAGCTCTCATCAGTCTCGGCGCAGGCAACGATGACCACATTGGCTTGGCTGATGAATGTCTGATTATCAGCGACTTCAGCGAGCTTCTTCTTGGTTTCAGGGTCGCGGACTATTACAAATCGCCACTCTTGTAAGTTGCTGGCTGAGGGTGCCAATCGAGAAGCTTCAAGGATTTGTTTTAATTTTTCTTCTTCTACCGGCTTGTTGAGATAACGGCGTACACTCTTGCGTGTACGAATGGCTTCCATAACACTCATTGAATTTTTCTCGCTCATAATCGATCCTCTCGAATTTTGATTAGGTGATATATCCTTAACCCACACGAATTATGATAGTGCCCGTTGGGAAGTACGTTCGTCGTATATTATCATAAAACATAATTCCGAATTCAAAGGTTTTATTTTTTGAAATATCTCTTCGATTTATGCAGCCCCAATTTTTCTCAGGGCTGCTAATCGTTCGATTAGGGAGCGGACCATAATTCAATCATGAGTTAAAAGTTTAACCACCCGCCATTCATCGATAATCGATTATCTAAAATCCAAGTAGGGTACTCGATTCATCTATCTAGAATCTTGATCCCCGAGTCTTTTCTCT
>JBDKUB010000515.1:0-2974 GCA_039679915.1 Anaerolineaceae bacterium | reverse complement strand
GATTTGGTGCTTGTCTATGGCATCTTGGGCAGCTATATTTTATTTTCAGCGTTCCGCGATCGACATGTTTCACCTTTCCTGGTTAAAAGTCTGTTGATTATTGGGATTATTTCAGGATGGCCGGCGCTCTATTCGGTAATCCTCACCCGCCTCGATCCGGTATGGGAGCACGTCCTGGCGCAATTTGCTAACGCCGGCGTTTACACCCCTAATCCCCTGCATCTGCCGATATTAATGGGGATACCCTTTATCCTGGCATTGTTCAATTTCTTCTGGGAAAAACCATGGCGATTGAAGACTTTGGATAATAACAGCCTGTTCTTGTGGACCTGGTTTATAGTCAATTCTCTCTTGATTTACATTCCTACCGATTTTCAAATTCACATGCTCAACGGCTGGCAGGTGCCGATGGCCATCCTGGCAACTCGTGGATTGTATCAGCACATTGCACCCAAAATCGAAACAAGGACAAACCGCAATTACCGGAAGGTATTGGGCATTGTACTGATTGGGGTCGTTTTGCCGACCAATTTGTATTTGCTCTCCTGGCGCTTCTATGACCTTTCTCGGCATAATTACCCCTATTATTTATACCAGGATGATATCGCCGCCATGGATTGGTTGGAAACCAATGCGCCGGAGGACAGCGTTGTGCTGAGCTCGCAAATTATCGGCGAATATATTCCAGCTTTGACCGGTACCTATGCTTTTCTTGCACACTGGGCGCAGACCCTCAATTTTTTTGATAAAACCCGTATGGTGGATGAATTTTTCTCACCCGAAACTAGCGATGCAGCCCGCCGGCAAATTTTAGACAGCTACAGTGTGGATTATATTTACTATGGACCGGCTGAACAAGCGCTCGGTGCGTATGACCCTGATGAAGCTACATGGCTTAACCCGGTGTTCGTCTCTGATAAAGTGACGATATTTGCAGTTAATTATCGATGATTCGACGATTTTTCAGAAGGGCAGGTTTTAGGTTTCGATTATAACTATCCGGTTTATTCTGCCCATTTTGGTTTATGATTATTTATGAGACAATTGATAGCAACCAATTCAAAGCATCCCTATCCGGTAAAGGATTATTTTAATTATCGGTACATACCTGAGCGGGAACCATCACATGAAAATTAAAAAATATAGCATTTCCCCTTTTTATTGGCTGGCGATTTCAATCATAGCGATGGGAGGCATTCTAGCCAGCTATAAACCTGTTTACAGTCAATCACCTTCCCCTACGCCATCTCCTGCTTCGATCACACCGCAACCATCCCTGCAATGGTCGCAGCCTATCGCCTTATCCGACCCGTTGGTGAAAAGCTGGTTCCCCGATGTAGCAACCAGTGTTGACGGGAGCGTGCACGTGGTTTGGGCAAGCACATCCCAATCCGGTACTGCCGGTGCAGATGTGGTTATTCCGGCACAAGCCGCGGAGGAAGCCAGTGGATTTGATGTGGTGATGTACACCAGCAGTCAAAACGGCATGGTGTGGGCAACCCCCAATGATATTGCTGCCATACCCCAAACCGGGGGTTCGGAAGCCACCCGCCCCAGCCTGTATATCGATCTTTACGACCGGCTGCACCTCACCTATCGGGGCATGTTAGTGTATTACTCGAATGCACCTGTCGATTTTGCTGCGCTGGCAGCCTACTGGTCGCCTGGCTTTGTGATAAATTACAATCAAGTAGCTTATTTTTCGAGGCTGACACAAGATCGTTTTGGTATGCTTCACCTGATCTACACCGAAAATTCACCCAGCGCTGAATGCGAGATTTGCTATCACTTATACTATCGACGCTCCACCGATAATGGCTCTACTTGGTCGGAAAGCGCCGAAATTTCTCAGGGCATCGAGGGGGTTGCCAAACCGCAAATCTTGATTGACGCAGAAAATAATCTCTATATCGTGTATGAAAAAGGGATTGGCGGGTCTTATGGCCATTTGGATGATCCTACTTCGGTGATGATGGTAACTTCAAATGATGGCGGGTTGACTTGGAATAATCCCCAGGTAATTTCTGGAGAAGTGGAAAATGCCAAAAATATAACGATTGGGCTGGATGGAAAAGGTCAATTGGTTACCGCCTGGTTGAATACCGTGTTGGATGTAATGGAATACCGGGTGTCAGCCGACCAGGGAAAAAGCTGGACGGAACCCGCGCCTATTCCGGGAGTTTTGGGCGGTTGGTCGCTTTACAACACCCCATTGGATGATTACAGCATGGTGACCGATAGCGCGGGTGTGATTCATTTTGCAGCAGTAGGCAGGACCCCGGAAACCAAAGCATCTTTATCGTTGCTACATCTCACCTGGGATGGTGTGACCTGGTCTACCCCCAATGTGGTCGTCACCCTCACCGGAGATGCCCCCGAATGGCCGCGTTTGGCAATAGGCAGTGGAAACCAGGTGCATCTGGTGTGGTTTGTGCGGGATGCAGCCCATCTTTGGGATTCAGATCGGGGCTTATATCGGGTTTGGTATGCCCAGGCGATTTCCTCCGCACCGCAAGTAAAAGCCACCCCGCTTCCCGAATACTCGCCTACTCCGACCAGCCCGGCCTTGGTTGTTGCATTCGAAACCCCGACCCCAATGCCCACATCCACACCCAACCCTGTTCTGCAACAAATCCCTCCACCATCAGGCTCGATTTATAATGAAACCGACGAAGTGATCTTGATTGCATTGAGCCTGATCCCTGCCTTGCTCATCTTGACCGGCTTGGTTATCGTTATACGGTTAAGGCAGCGATGAGGATTCTTTTTATCGTACCATATATGCCCAACCTGGTGCGTGTTCGTTCCTATCAGTTCATCCGCAGCCTGACAAAACGCGGACATGAATTGACTGTAGCTACATTATGGACCAACACAGCAGAAAAGCAAGCTATGTCCGCTCTGGAGGCGCAGTGCCAAGAAGTCATTGCCTTCCCCATGGGGAAAGCTCGATCTTTCGGTAATTGTCTTGGTG
>JBDKUB010000166.1:0-4901 GCA_039679915.1 Anaerolineaceae bacterium | reverse complement strand
TTCATCCGTCAGCAAAGGCGGCTTTGAATCTGCTCGGCGTAAGCAGTGCCAACGAGCTAGCACAAATTATCGTCTCGTTCGCTTTGGCACAAAATTTAGCTGCCCTGCGCGCTTTGGCAACCGAAGGCATCCAAAAAGGCCATATGAGCCTGCACGCTCGCCAGGTAGCCATTGCAGCCGGAGCCACCGGTGATGACGTCGAAAGGTTAGCCAGACAACTGGTAAAGGAAAATAACGTGCGCATCGACCGTGCTGAAGAAATAATCAAAGAGTGGAATGGATAATAATTCCGGAAATTTTTACAAGAAATAACTACTCACCCGACAGTTTTAATCATCCGTCATTGCGAGGGGCGTTTTTCGCCCCGAAGCAAACTTTAAATCATAGAAAATGATTTGTTTTAGAAAGATTGCTTCATTTGATTCGCTCTTTCGCAATGACAACTCGTAAATTGTCAGGTAGATAGAGAAATTATAAAATTCTTTTTACCAAATTGTGAGTATTAAAAGTTAATTGAGGAAACCCTATGATAAAAAATAATGCGGATATCTTGCTACAGCCTAATCGCCCGGTAGGCATCATCGGTTACGGCGCTTACGTCCCCCGCTATCGTCTGCCTGCCACAGAAGTGAGCCGGATCTGGACCAACAACCAGGCTGTGCTGCCCATCAAAGAAAAATCAGTGCCAGGCTTAGATGAGGATGTGGCAACCATGTCCATCGAGGCGGCTCGCAATGCACTGAAGCGTAGTCAAATTTCACCGCAAAAAATCCGTGCCGTTTGGGTAGGCTCAGAATCACATCCCTACGCTGTAAAGCCCACTTCGACTATCGTGGCAGAAGCGATCGGCGCTACGCCCAACATCCAGGCCGGCGATTGGGAATTCGCCTGCAAAGCCGGTACAGAAGCCATGGTCGCAGCTATCAGCTTTGTTGGCTCGGCTATGGCAGATTATGCACTGGCGCTGGGTATGGATACCGCTCAAGGCAAGCCAGGCGACGCCCTCGAATACACGGCTGCGGCTGGCGGCGCAGCTTTTTTACTCGGTCCTGCAGAGGAAGCTCTGGCGGTCATCCATGCTACCTACTCCTATGTCACCGACACGCCCGACTTTTGGCGCAGGGAATATCAGCGATATCCCGAACACGGTCAACGTTTCACCGGAGAACCCGCCTATTTCAAACATACCATGAATGCGGCTCGCACCATGATGGAAGCCACCCACACAACAGCAGCGGATTATGAGTATGCCATATTTCACCAGCCGAACACAAAATTCCCTCAAAAAGCAGCCCATGATCTCGGCTTTAAAAAAGAACAAATCAAAGCTGGTTTATTATGTGGACAAATCGGTAATACCTATGCCGGTTCTGCTATGATCGGATTGACCGCCGTCTTGGACATAGCCAAACCAGGCGACCGGATACTGATGATTTCTTTTGGTTCAGGAGCAGGCTCCGATGCCTTTTCACTTACGGTAACCGAAGCCATCGAATCGCGCCGAAAACTGGCGCCTTTCACGCAGGATTATATTGCCCGGCGCACCCTCATCGATTACGGCATGTATGTCAGGCAGCGCGGAAAATTAGCCATGAAATAGATACGAATTATTAAGGCTTACAACCTTTAGCTATCCTGATAGAAAATGATAGCCTATAAGACTAGAATTACAATTACATTATCATTTTGGAGAATAAAATAATGGAAGTTCCTCGAAACTGGCGATTACGCCAACAAAGATACAGTCTGGTGGGTGAGGTATGCTCTCACTGCAACGCAAAAATCTTTCCCCCGCGGGATATTTGCCCCGAATGCGGAGAGGAAGCTAAAAGCACTTTCCAATTCAGCGGAAAAGGGGAAGTGTATTCGCACACTACCATCTACGACCCCCCGGCCGGCTTCGAAGAATTCGCTCCCTATACGGTTGCATTGGTTAAGCTGGAAGAAGGTCCCATCGTCACAGCTCAGCTCACCGACCTGGCAGAAACGCCGGTGGAAATCGGTATGCCGGTAGAAATGGTCACCCGCCGGCTGCGTCAAGATGGCGACGAGCGTGGAGTGGTTTTGTACGGGTATAAGTTCCGCCCATCTATCACAACAACCCAATAAATTATATACATACAACGATCAGAACCATCTCGGTTATATGCCGAGATGGTTTTTTTGTTCACCCCGCATGAGCAAATGCAAAATGATGAAATAATCTCATAAATAGAAAGTGTTGAAAAAAGCAATATTTTAACTCATACCCCAAAAATCTGTCCTTGATTTATGGGGGAGGTCGGGTAAGGGTTAAGCTAATTATGCATGTGCAACGCACCTTTGAGGTGCGTTGCACATTGTAGCTTAATCTTTTTCAACGCCCTCTAAATAAATTATTGACAATGAAAAGCTATTGTTATAAAATATTAATGTTATAACAATATAAAGTATAGTGGTTTCCATTAAAAAGATGGAAATAGACCTTCCTTTCTCAATTAATTTTAACAGTCCCATTCCCTATTATTACCAAATAGAAGAAAATATTCGCTCGTTAATTGCCAACGGACAACTCAAGCCCGGGGATATGTTGATGTCTGAAAAGGCAATAGCTTCTCAGCTTGGTGTTAGTCAGATTACCGTTCGGCAAGCCCTTAAAGATCTAACCAGTGAAGGGCTGCTGGTAAGACGGCGAGCCATCGGCACTTTCGTTGCACCACCCCGACGCATTTTTCCTATCACCCGTAACCGCCTTAGAGGTCTGACCGAAGAAATGGCGGAAGAGGGCTTACAGGTCCACTCGAAGGTTTTAGAGCATTCTCTCATTCCAGCAACAGGAGAGCTGGTCAAGGAATTGCAAATACCATATGATGAAAAGATAATTTGCATCAAACGATTACGCTCGGTTAAAGATATTCCACTGGTCATCGAAACAACCCATCATCCATATTCCAGATTCCCAGAATTACTCGATATTGATTTCACCGATAAATCAACTTACGCGGTCATCGAACAGTTATATAACATCCAACCAGTAGCCTCCAAAGATTATTTCGTTTCAGATATCGCCCCAAAAGACATTGCAGAATTATTGGATATCGACGTCGGGGCTCCCATTATGCGGTACAAACGCACTGCAAAAGACAAATCAGGGAAAGTTATGGAATTTACCGTATCAATTTACAGGGCTGATTTGTACCAATTTGTTATTTATTATCAAAGCAGTCAACAAGATGACTCACAAGGAGGTGAAACAATATAAATCACTCTATTTTCCAACCGTTCACAAACATTGATCATTTATTGGGAGAGTGAAATATGGAAGAAAACGTTGCAAAACAAGAAATAAAAGTATATGGCTACAGGTGGGTGGTTTTATTAGTGTATATGTTAGCTAGTATGGCAATGCAGATCTTTTGGATTTGTTATGCACCAATCACTGGTTTAGCAGCCGAACGCTATGGGGTATCAGATCAGCAAATTGGTTTACTAGCTATGTTATTTATGTATGTTTATATCCCTTTCGCTATTCCAGCCTCTTGGATGATCGATACCTGGGGATTCAAAAAATCGGTGGCTTTAGGCGCGGTCATGATGGGCGTTTTCGGGCTGGTACGCGGCATCCTTACCCAGGATTACACCATGGCAGTCATTGCTACGATCGGCATTTCTGTAGCTCAACCACTTTTTCTCAACTCAGGAACCAAACTTGCCGCCAACTGGTTCCCTCTGCATGAACGAGCCACAGTGATCGGCATCGGAGCGGTAGCACCATTATTAGGCATCGTCATTGGGCAAATGGCAACCCCTGGCTTGGTCGAAGCTTTCGGATTTGAAACAACCATGCTCATCTATGGCATTGTGGGCGCTATATCTGCTCTACTATTTGTAGTTTTTGCTAAAGATCATCCTCCTACGCCAGCCGGTTACGAGGAACGGGTATTGATGTTGGAGGGTTTAAAACATATTCTCAAGCAAAAAGAATTCTACATGCTGGCATTCATCGTGTTCATCGTCAACGCCATCTTCAATGGCGTTTCTACCTGGGTGGAGCCGATCGTGCGTCCCAAGGGGATGGATTTCAGCCAGGCTGGGACTATAGGTGGTCTGCTCATGATTGGTGGAATCATCGGCTTGTTTGTATTTCCGCCCATATCTGATAGATTAAGAAAACGGAAACCGGTTTTCTTAGCCGGCCTTATTGGTTCGATCCCCTTCCTGATTGCTATGACTTTGGTCAATAATTTTGGCTTAATGGCAGTGGCTTCTGGCATACTTGGCTTCTTCATCATGGGCATAATCCCCGTAGCAATGCAGTATGGGACCGAGAAACTATATCCGGCACCAGAAGGCACATCCGCGGGGTTGATCACACTTGCTGGTCAGATATCTGTTGTGGTCATCTCTATCATGGGTTGGATGTATGCTCAGCTAGGTAACTTTACTCTATCTTTATTAATCCTAGCAGGATTGATGGTAGTCAGTGCAATATTGCTTACGCTCATGAAAGAATCAGAAATGGTTCAACAAGCAAAATAGCAGAAGCATACCTAAGGTTTTTTTAATGGCAAACCAGTTGACGATCCTGGTGCTCTTTCAAATATATTCTTAATTGTGGATTTTCTTGATTTATTTGATTCCTCCCCAACTTTCTATCCATTTGCGGCGAAGAACGGGGCAGGATTGGAAAAGGAAGAGAAATAATGGAAATTGATGAGTTCAAAAAAGAATTAGAAAAAAGTGTCAAACCGTATCGAGGCAGTTTCCCCTCCTTCGATGAGCTTCCAAAAGAAGGCTTGAGTAATAATGATGTTGTCGAGATGATGAAGGAGCTTTATAAAACAGAAGAACCACGCTGGAAAAATGGATATGTTTCCGGTTCGGTTTATCACGGCGATATGGAGCATATTGATTTTCAAAAT
>JBDKUB010000151.1:0-10104 GCA_039679915.1 Anaerolineaceae bacterium | reverse complement strand
GTCCTTGGGATAATACGATCCGGTGGATTCCGCCTTTGGTAGTCTCTGAAGGAGAAATATTCCAGGCGCTCGATATTTTCGAGAAATCACTTAAAGAGGTGGTTGGTTAGAGTATTCGGCATTTGTTTCTGATGGATAATTCAACCGTACAATTTGCCGAAACTGCTTAAACGCTGATTTTTAGTTACGTCGATTAAAAAAATTATCCAGGACAATCATTATTTTTTGATTATCCTGGATATTTTTTGTTTACACTATATCGATTATTTCATGGTGCGGGCGTGGATAACATGGCTGGAAACCAATTCGCCAATAAGTCTTCAACAGGTTTACCATGAATCGAAATCGATTTATCTTGTAATCGAGCGGGAGGGTAGTAGCCGCGAGAGACGATACCCGCAATCCAGGCGCGTTGGTTGATTGCGTTGAGCATACCGTTGTAGATATCGACTTGTTCCTGTAAGTCGATATTTATTCCAGGAATATCTTGATTTGGTCTAGATAATGCTGCAAAATCATAGCAGTTCCCCTCTACATCAGGAGCACAACCCTTTACCGCTCCATCGGCTGACGGGTATGCTAATGCAATCACCAGTGGTTTTCGGAATATTACCTGTAGTGGCAAAAGGCCGTTATCGATCAGGCGGATAATTTCAGTTTGCAATTCTGGAACAGTCGCATTGGCATTATCAGAGAGACGAACTGACCATAATAAATATAATGCATCGAATCTATCGAGAAAAGGCGGTGGGTTTTTAACCGCTTGATCATAAGTTATCGCCCAAAAAATCGGACCGTTATAGCGGGTTCTCACTTCTTCGATAATATTTCGCCAGCGAATTTCCACATCTTCTGGCACACCTGAAGGAGACCCATCCGCTAAAGTACCCTTCGGGAGGGCTGGTTCTAACCAATCCCCGCCTAAAATCAATGCTTGTGCATTGGAACGGGCTGCCATATCTGCATAATTGAGAATATATGCTCGATAGTGTTCGAACCAAACTTGCCACCATGCAAAATTACGAGGTGCTTCTATCCACCAATCTGCCCATTCTGAACTCGTTTTAATTACCGGAAAGAGAGCCACATTATAGCCTTGGTTTTTAATTTCGGTGATCTCAGCCATCGTATCGCTCCAGAGCGGGTCTTGGCCGGTTACTGATTCGAATACGGCTGGATTGTTGCGAGTTGCTGTCCACGAAGGATCAAGGATGATCCAATTATTGTGGATTTCACTGATATCCTTCAATGTAGTGGGCATTAAAGGCGTCCAGGATGGGTGGTAGGATTCGGATAATTCAATTCCCGCTATGAAGTTACCTCTGGCATTGATGTGGGATGTATCTACTTGAAGAGGTTCACCCGGGTCATTTACCCATGCCCAGCTCGTAATCACGTCGGTAATCGTTTGAGGCGTTTTGCTAGCCGTAAGTGGGAAACCCAGAGTGGAACTTCCCATCGTTTGAGAATCATCGGCTGAACCGCATTGGTTATTACGGCAGTAGCGATAACTGATGCTGCCAATCAAATGTTGGGGGCTATTCAATATGTATGCCCAACGGTTATTTCCTAAACGCCACATCGGTATGGGTTCAGTCCACCCATAAATTGGATGAAATTGAATCGAAACAAAATCTTCAGCCGGTGTGTTTGCAGGTACCGTCAAATCGAATGTAATTGGAGCCGCTTGCGTGCTGTTCCACGATTGAATGCTATCTTCAACGATTTCTGATTTTTCGGGAACGATTAATTGTCTGATATTCGGTTTTCCCTCTGCGGTTAATTCTGTGTTCCACATGCCATCTCCCATGGTATAGAGATAGCGAATATCTGCTCCGGCGGGGAGCGATAAGGTAATCGAGTACCTTTTATCAGGCATCATGCTTAGAACGGGCATGCGGGAGGCTAAAGTGCTGATTCCCCCCGATAAATCAGCGAAGGTATTTCCAAGCTGTAATAAATTACCGGCCATCCTTATGGGGACTGCGGGAATTGTGTTTTCCGGCATCGAGGCAATGAATACCATTTTAATCAATGGAGCTGCTGATACCTGGATGGGAGCGGGTGTGGTCGAGTCTGCGGCTACGGTTGCTCCTTGTTGGAATGTGCGATACGCTCCATCGAGTGAATAGATAACCAGGTTATGAGTTCCTGGCGGCAAACCCTCTAACAGAAACGAGCCATCAGAGGCGGTCAGGGTTTGGGCGCCACCGGCAGCCACCATCAAACCTGCCAGCGGCTGGTTTGTATTTTGATCGTTAACTTGGCCCATGATTCGGCCGATTGCACCGTTAAATTCGGTATCGGTCCAGCGTGTGACGACATCTTGCACGGTCGACGAGGCAGTAACATAGAACATTCTGTAGCGAACAGGTCGTCCATCAGATATGTGTTCCTGAGCGAAAATATCTTCTCCCTGACGCAAATAGCGATATTTAATAACTGACCCAATCGGGAAACTCATTTTATATTCATAGTGTTGCGAATCGATAAATTCCATGGGGATATTTTCAGCGTTCAACGCCAAACCGGTCACTTCATCCATTATGCTTAAATACACTCGGTCATCTTCAGATGTGTCGCCTGGTACCTGCACTTGAAAATATATTTCTGCTTCGGATTGGGAAAGGAGTGTATTGGATTCTTCAATCGATTGCGTGGTTTCTGAGATTGGAGTCGACATGGGAATGACATTGATCTCACAACCAACACAAACCACCATACAAAAACAGATGATAGGAGCCAAGCGAAAGTGTAATTTTTTCATAGCGGTATGCTTCTTCTGAATGTATATTTTCCCTGATAAATAGAGTAATTAAATATGTTCCCCTTGTTTAATGAGTTCTAGAAGTAATTCGATATTTTGAATTTTTGAGGTCGGAATTTTTATTCGATTATGATCGGTCAATTCTACGATCAATCGCCCTGATTGAACAGTAACCTGGTCGATCAGCGACCATGGGTATTTTTGTTGATTGACGATGAAATTATCCCGGTCGATGCTGACTTTTCCGAAGTATATATTTTTACCTTTGAATAAGTTTTGTTCGATGGTAGGTTTGATCATGGGATAGAATAATTTTTTAAATCGAGCAATGAAAGCGGAAAGATGATCGATGCTCGAATGTAAACGAATTTTTTCATTATTATCCGTATAAATGACTGCTTTATAGATAAGCCTGGATTTGAAAAACAAGAATCTTCTCTGGACAATCTCAGAGGAAATTCCGGAAATTTGATCCCAAGTCAAACGATACTTTTTACGCAATGAAATATCGATTCCGTTATTATGGATTGCAATATATCTTTTCGAGACTGCATTGCGATAGAGAAGCAAAGACAAAAAGATTATAAAAGCCACCGCTGCAATCAATAGCCAGGGAATGACCCAATCGATAGCAGCCGCTATCCCATAATTTGAATAAGCGTAATATGCCAAAAAGACAGCATAGGCTGTTGGAATACCAAAAGCCAGAAACCCCGGAATAAAAAGGGTAAATAGATCTTTCCAAGAAAATTGGCGATCTTTATATTTGGCGATTAGAGGACCAAGTTGAAGGTTTTTTTGTTTTTGCACAATGCATTATTGTATAATAAAAATGATGTTTTAGGGTATAAACAGCCCGATTAAAAAACATATCAATCACTATGGTGCAAAAATAATGCCATATCGAAACAATGCTTAGGGCTGTTGAGAATAAATTCCAACAGCCCTAATAGAAATTTATTTAAAAGGGAGAAAATATTCGATATCCGTTATGGCGCCAATTCTTTCACTTTTAGGTTTGAATTTGGCTTTCAATGGCATACCTATTTGAATTTCATCTGGCTGAATTCCCCCAATATAATGAATAAGCCCACCATCAGCGATTTTAACGAAACCAATGGTTTGAGGAAGATTTATTAAAGTTCCATCGACGTTTTCATATAATATTGTGTATGTATAGAGTTCTCCAATTAAACCAACATCTATCCATTCATTTAATTCTGTAAAACATTTTTCGCAAAAAATTGTAGCGGGTACATAGGTTCGATGGCAATTGGGGCAATGGGTTCCATATATTTTTCCGAGCTCTTTAAATGCCCGGTAGAATTTTTCCCCGGCTAAACCATATGTATAGCGGTTAGTCACGGGGAGATTGCTAAACCATTTTTCTGGAGCTTGAGGATCCTGCATTAACAGAGTCATGATAGTTACTCCTTTATTGGTTTAAAGTATTCGATATCGGTAATGGCGCCTATTCTTTTCTTGGCTGGCTTCCATACTGCTTTCACACGCATACCTATCTTTACATCGTCGGGGGAGATCTCACCCAATTTGTGGAGAATCCCATGGTTGGGTGATGCGCTATCGAGATCGATAACAGCGGGGATTACCGGTATCTTTAATCTTTGTACATCCCAGGTGACATAACAAATAGAAAATGTATTCACTGTTCCGCTATCTTCGAGGGGAATATATTGGATTGTGGGGCGATAACACCATTCGCACACGACTCGGGGAGGTACCATAATCTTTCGACATGAAGCGCAATACACACCATAGATGACACCATTCTTTAAACCTTCCAGGTATTTTCCAATAGCAATGCCTGTGTCCCAGCCGAATTGACCATTGAGCGTATCGAAGCTGAATAAAATATGGTGTTCAGCGAAATCGTTCTCAGATAATGGCGTGCCTCTAAATTCAAGGGGAATATTTTTCATTATTATCCTCCTGCACTCTATCTGCCTAAAATGATGACCGTACCAACCTGCATCAGATCACCCCAGGCTTGGGCTAAACCTCGTCTTGGATAACCGGGCACCTGACGGGCTCCGGCTTCTCCACGAAGTTGCCAAAACAATTCGGCTACCTTCATTAAACCAGCCGCGGCAATTGGGTTTCCAACGCCTAATAAACCACCAGAAGGACAAACTGGCATGTTTCCATTTAGGGAGGCTGTACCATCTGAATAAAGCATGGGCGCCTGGCCGCGGTCAGCCAGAAGCAAGCCTTCGAGATGATGAAGTGCTTTGTAATCAAAGGGATCATAGGGTTCGACGATGTTTATTTCTTTGCGGGGTTCTCGTATGCCGGCCATGTCATAAGCCATTCTGGCAGCGCACTCGACATAGCGTGGGTATGCCAAATCACGATTTGTCCAATAGGATGTGTCCAAATTCCAGCCCACACCTTCGATCCAGACAGGTTTATCGGTAAAACGGCGTGCCACATGTTCGGCGGCTAATACAAGCGCCACCGCGCCGTCACTCACTGGGCTAACGTCGAGTCTTTGGACGGGGTAAGCAAGCACCTCTGAGGAAAGTACATCCTGAATCGTGATGTTTTCATTGCCTAACAATGCGCAAGGATTTTTTCCTGCATTGCGCTTATGCAACACAGAGACTTGGGCTATATCCTCTTTTGAAATGCCGTAAGTAGACATATAGCGGTTCATCTCAAGGGCAAATATCCATAAAAGATTTGGTTTTAATGGACGTTCGGTGGTATGGTCGAAAATGGTTAAAAATGCTGCTTGGGCGTGAGGGTAATAGCTGGACATTTTTTCTTCTGCAACCACCAAACAAGTATCGAATAAGCCGGAGGCGATGTGATACCATCCTTGAATGGGAACAAAAACCCCAGTGCCACCACCGACATAAGAACGCATATAAGGCTTATGCCAGCCCCCTGCGCCATCACTAAGATATTCACCATTGTAGTGTACGCCATCGAAAGCATCCGGAGCCGTTCCAAGGCAAACGGCATCGATATCAGGTAAGGTCATTTCGCAAGATTGGAGTGCCATTTGAGCTGCTTGCCAGGCTAATTCTTTAGGGGTTTCTTGAGCACGGCGGACAAATTTGGTCATGCCAGCTCCAATTACTGCCACTTTACGCGTTGCCATTTTGATTACCTCCTATCTCATACACCCAGTATGATTACAGCGCCGCTTGTAGTGGGTAAACCGCGCCAGGATTGCGCTAACCCAATTTCAACGTTTTGAAGTTGTCTTTGCCCAGCTTCGCCGCGTAATTGCAGGACGATTTCAAGTACACGGGCTAATCCATTAGCATCCAGTAAGTTGCCTTCACCCAGGCAGCCTCCGGATACATTGACTGGAAACTCACCAGATGGATTAGTGTATCCCTCCATAGTTAAGGCGCCCGCTTCTCCTGGTTGGATAAAGCCCATTGCCTCTAAGGATTGGAGCTCCTTATAAGCGAATAAATCATCCACTTCTGCAAAATCTATGGCGCGGATTGGATTATTGATGCCTGATTGGCGATACGCCATCTGCGCTGATTTTGTGATATATGGCAATTGGCTCCAATTGCGGTATTCAAGCGAAGGAGAATCATTGCACCAGCCTACACCCAGGATCCAGATTGGCTTCGAACTCAACGCTAAAGCCAATTTTTCGGAAGCTAGGACAAAAACGATAGCGCCATCAGCAAAATGAGCGCATTCATGGTGGCTTAGTGGGGAGGCTAATGGATTACCTGATAATATTTCCGAAATTGTAAAGTTTCCACCATAAGGAGCAGATGGATTATTGAGTGCATTGGCTCGGTTTTTCACAACCACGTCTGCGCATTGCTCAGGAGTTGTGCCAGTTTCGTATAGGTAGCGTCTCATTTCCATACCAGCAATGAAATGAGAATTCAATCGTAGAGGGCGGTTGTTTACTGGGTCTTGCGCATAGGCATTTATTTCAGCTTCGGTCAACATATTGGATGCCTTGCTATGCGCTTCAACGGCGATAATATGACTTTGTCCGGTAAGGAGAAGCATGGCAGCGGTTGCCAAACCATGGATTCCATCCCCCGTAATTGTGTGAACCGGTTTTAATGCGGCACCTATCTGATCGGGTGTGTACTCGTCGAAGATACTGGTTCCTTCATGGAAGTCCTCAGCAAGGGTAATGAAACTATCGATATCCCGACGAGGATCAACGCCAGCATTGTTGTAAGCGCGGGAAGCTGCTTCGTAAATCAATTCTCTATAGGAGCGATCTGGACTAGTTGGGTAAAATCCAGACCATCCTACACCAATAATGCCCACTCGGTCTTTCATAGGAAATCTCCTTTGGCGAATAGAATATTAAGATTTTTCCCGTTGCTCGAGTACGAGCAAATATTGTTGCTAATTTTATGGGTTGTGTTCCAGACTTCCTCCCTTCTAGTTATTCGTCCTAATAATTATGATTGTTTGTTTTAATGACTTTAGTCAATTGTTTTATGTACGACTAAAGTCGTTACTAAGATTGTGATAGAGAGATAACGGTTAAAGTCGTTACTACGTTTATGAAAGGGAGATAACAGCTAAAGTCGTTATTACGATTGTGAAAGGGAGGTAACGGCTAAAGTCGTTACTACGATTACATTTTATTTTAGATAGACCATAGAGATATTTCTATCAATCAATAAAATCTCTATATCTAACATAAATATTATAGATGCAAATGCTTAATTTATTATTAAATTCATGAATTTTGGCGCTGTGCAAAACTGGCTAAACCGATGCTAATAAAGTAGAGCAGAATCAATGGTCCCATTACGATACTCATATTTACCGGGTCGACGGTAGGCGTAATCGTAGCGGCTGCCACAGCTATAATAACAACTGCCAATCGCCATTGGTTCAACAATTGTTTTGCATTCACTACTCGAATTAGTGCTAACACATAGATAACCAAAGGGAATTCAAAGGCAACGCCAATCCAAAACATTACCCCGGTAATGAATTTTATATAAGATGAAGGACGTAGCTCAGTATTCATCCCCATAAAATTGATCAGGATAGGTATAGCTGCCGGGAGCATGACGAAATATGCAAATGCCATTCCTGCCAGGAAAAATATTGTAAGAATAGGAATAGCTAATAAGCTATAAATGCGTGACTTACGTTTTAGCCCGGGTGCCGCAAACAGCCATAATTCAAGCGCAATATAGGGCAAGGCGAGTGCAAAGCCGCATAATAATGCTACGCGCATATAAACGCCAACAGGTTCTGTGATATCAATGGCTTTGAGGGCTTCCATTCCACCAACAGGTTCTGCAAGGATGTCGATAATCTGTTTTGTAAATGTAAAGGATATTGATGTGGTAATCGCTAGAAATATGAGCGCTCTAAGCAGATGTTTACGAAGAGCATCGATATGGGTAAATAAACCAACAGGGTTTTCAATTGTTTTTGCCAGTGTATCGGGGAGAGGTTCGTCTTCAGGTTCTTCAGTTAGAAATTCATGAATCTCGGAGATAACCTTAGAAAACCAGCGATAAATTGTTCTAAATAGCCAAAGAAGGAATCGAAAAGGTGCAGATATAGTTTTCCATATAGATTTTAGAATTTTACGCATATCTAAGCTTCGGTATCGTTCATTTGAGGTGTCGAAGAAATGGGATTTATAGCATTGTCGATAGGCGAGGCTGCTTCTTCTTTTGTTTCATTTTTATTATTATTATTGGGAATATCATCCGGCTCCATAATAGCCGGCGGTGTTGTCCAATCAGATAAATTGTGTTGGATTTCTTTGAATTCCTTATTGATATCATTGATCCCTAATTGTTGTTCGATATCATTCAATCCTGATTCATCCATTAATTTATTTGGTAAATTTTTCCATTCGCGAGACATTCGCTGAATTGAATGCCAATTTGGAGAAGTGATGATTTTCCGGATAAACCTACCGATTGCCTTTCCGGCTTTAACCATGTCTTTGGGTCCCAATACGATTAAGGCAATAAGAATGATTAAAATGAATTCAAGAGGACCGATACCTAAAATTTCCATAGAGCCTTCTAACTATTTTTGTCCCCTTCGCCGGTTTTATCATTTGAATAAATACTCAATGATTGCTGAATTTCGTTTTCGAAATTCGCCAAACTTCCCAAAACACCATTAACAAAACGGGGAGTGCTATCCGATCCGTATACCTTAGCCAATTCAACGGCTTCATTTATTGCGACTTTTAAGGGGGTCTTTTTATAGACAGCAAATTCCCAAAGGGCAATACGGATAATATTGCGATCTATCGTTGCGACTTGATCGAGAGGCCATTCGGGGGCATGTTTAGCAATAAATTCATCCAGGCTAGATTTAATTGGAAAGACACCAAATATAATCTGGCGTGCAAATTCGGCTAATTTCTCATCGAGTGCTTCTTCTGAAACACGCTCTTCCCATACCCAACCTGGGTCGTGACCCGTGATATCAATTTCGTAAAGTGCCTGCAAGGCGACGCTACGTGCCCTGGTGCGGGTTTTCATTAATTCACTGCGCCTTTATCTTCTCAGGATAATCGATATCTTCGACATGAACATTTACTCGCCCTACTTGCATACCCACTGTTTCTGTTAAAGCTCGAGCTACTTGTTGCTGAATATCATGGCTTACTTCCCGAACATTTGTGTTGTGCTTCAGGATAACGTACAAATCGACGTAAACTGCATCATTTTCTAACAGAATCCGAACGCCGTCGTTAAATCCGCGGGTAAAATACCTTTTGACTCCTGTGGGGTTAAGGCACATGCGACTAACGCCATCGATATTCAAAGTCGTCAATCGTGCGATTGTATGAAGTACATCCGGTGCGATAGTAGTTTTTCCTTTGACCATATCCGCTCCAAGGCAATAATTTATACCATTGCCATACCCCCATCAACGCCTAAAACCTGACCAGTGATATACGAAGCTTGTTCAGACGCTAGGAAAGCTGTAGCAAAGGCAATTTCTTCTGGTTTTCCTTTTCTTCCAAGAGGAATAAGGGAAATGATGTTTTGTTGAATTTCTGCTGGTACCTTATTCCACATTTCGGTATCGATATAGCCGGCTGCGATAGCATTGACTGTGATATTTCGTGAAGCAACTTCTCGTGCCAATGCTTTAGTGAAGCCGATTTGCCCGGCTTTGGATGCAGCATAATTCGTTTGGCCGGCATTTCCAATTTGACCCGATATCGATGTGATGGTGATAATTCTCCCATACCTTTTCCGCATCATATAACGCACAGCAAATTTCGAGCAATTAAAGGTGCCTTTTAAATTTACATCTTGCACCGAATCCCAATCATTTTCTGACATCAATGGAATCAGATTATCATGAGTGATGCCGGCATT
>JBDKUB010000042.1:0-5124 GCA_039679915.1 Anaerolineaceae bacterium | reverse complement strand
ACGCGGGTTAAGTGTGTTGGGGGATGTCGCCGATGGGCTGCGAACATTACATCCTCCACCTCAACCCAGCCGGCTGAGTATCCTGGAATCCATCCCGGAAGACGATCCCGCTACCGCCCAAACCGTGTGCACCGGCCATACCATTGGTTGTTTCCAAATCGAAAGCCCGGGCATGCGCGCTACCTTACGAGAAATTCAAGCCCATAGCGTCGAAGATGTGCTGGCTGCATTGGCTCTCTACCGGCCTGGGCCGCTGAGCGGCGGATTGAAAGATGCCTTTGTGCGCCGTCACCTGGGTTTAGAGCCGGTTATCCACCTACACCCAGCTCTGAACCGTCTATTGGACGATACCCATGGCGTCATTTTATATCAGGAACAGGTTCTGCGAATTGCCCATGAGCTAGCCGGTTTAAGCCTGGCAGAAGCCGATCTTTTGCGCAGAGCCATGAGTCACTTCGACCCTGGAAAGCAAATGCAAACTTTGAAGGAGAAATTTATCGATGGCGCCCAATCATGCAGTGGGATGCCGGTCGAAACGGCAGAAAAGGTTTGGGAAATGATGGCAGCTTTTGCCGGTTATGGATTTCCCAAGGCACATGCAGCTTCCTATGCCCAAATTTCCTGGCGCGCTGCCTGGTGCAAAACCCACCACCCCGGCGAATTTATGGCAGCCGTTTTGGCAAACTGGGGTGGCTATTACAGTCAAAGAGTATATCTGATGGAAGCGCGGCGCCTGGGGCTCGATATCCGCCCTCCGCACATTAATTATTCACAGCGCGAGTTCAGTCTTCATTATCTCAATGGAAAGCCTACCCTCTTCATGGGCTTGGATCAGGTGAGAGACCTCACCCGGCGAACAATCAAACGGATCCTAGGCGAACGTCCCTTTCATTCCCTGGAGGATTTTCTGGTACGGGGAGATCCTCGGCTGAGTGAAACCCAAAATCTAATCGAAGTCGGCGCGCTGCAGGGCTTTGGCGTTATTCCCGAATTATTACGTTGTCTAAAATCGACTAAAATCCAAAAAGGACAAATGGCTTTATTCAATTGGACGGGTGATCAGCCAACCGCCGAAAGCCAACCGGATTGGACTCCTGCTGAAAAAGTAACCCATCAAGAAGAAATCCTTGGATTGAGCGTCGATTTTCACCCGCTCGAACTGGTTGCCGGGCAGGTGGAAGAAATGGGAGTAGTCACCAGCGTCGATGCTGCCGGACGCACCGGACAGCGATTGCGGGTGGCAGGAGTGAGACAAAGTTGGCGGCGTTCTTTCACCAGCCGCGGCGACCCAATTTATTTCATGGCGCTGGAGGACCTGGAAGGTGTAGTGAATGTCGTAATCTCTGCACCTGTTTACAGTAAATATCGATCTGCCCTGACCGACAAAGGTCCTTACGCAATCGAGGGCATTGTCGAAATTTCTCCTGATGCCGAAGAAGCTTCACTTAGAGCAGAAAAGATTTGGAGATTGGGATAATTTATATATATAGTAATTAGGATAGGGGGAATAGATAAGGGTTATAAATTGAGTGGTCTGTTAAAGCTTAGACGTTACTACGATTCTATTTTATTTATATTGACTAATCACCAGATCAAGAATTATGGTGGATAATATTGAAAATGAGCAAACAGGCGTTATTACCTTTATATCCGAGAATGACACAGGGCGCAAAGGTCGTTCCGTTGGACCCTGATGGCTGGCACCTGGAAATTCCAGGCGGGAAACCTGGCAGGTATCGTCTGGCGCAGTTAGATGATTATAGCCATTTAGCCAGATCGAAATTCAATTGGAATTCGCCGCTTTGTTTCCATATAAAGGCACGTGCTTCATCGAATAAAATCCCCGGTACCTGGGGTTTTGGATTTTGGAATGACCCTTTCGGTATTTCGATGGGTGTAAAAGGCAGCCAAAGGAAATTCCCCACCTTGCCGAATTGTGCCTGGTTTTTCATGGCGTCGCCGCCCAACTTTTTAAGCCTCTATGACCAAATTCCCGGGCAGGGCAATTTGGTAAATGTGTTTCGATCAACCCGTATTCCGCTAATTCTTAAAATTTCTGCATTATTCGGAATTCCATTCCTGACTATTCCATCTTTATCACGAACAATAAGAAAATGGGCTAGGCGCTATGTAAAACAAGAAGGAAGTAAATTCACGTGTGACCTCGAAGCCTGGCATGATTATCGAATCGTATGGGAGGTTTCAGAGGTGAGATTTTTGGTGGATGATCGGCTGGTCTTCCAGACTGCACTTACGCCCAGCGGACCTTTGGGCTTGGTCATATGGATTGACAACCAGTATGCTTCCTGGACAGGGGATGGAAAAATTGGTGTGGGGACATTGGCAAATCCGGAAGCTGCATGGATTGAAGTGAGCCAAATAGAGGTGGAGTAAAGAGCCCAAGATATTTCCTTATCCTGCGAGTACCCCTAAGTAACTTGTTCGTTTCACCCAGATAAAGAAACGTTCACCATGACGAAAGAGACTCCCGTCATTGCGAGTAACCGAAGGTTACGAAGCAATCGTAGGCTTTTCGAAAGATGGCTTCGTCGCAAAGAGCGCTCCTCGCCATGACGTGTGAACCCCGTCATTGCGAGTAACCGAAAGTTAGAAGCAATCGTGGGCTCTTCGAGAGATGGCTTCGTCGCGAAGAGCGCTACTCATTATGGTAAGTAGACTTTACTTTACGAATAATTACGTAGGGTAAATTAGGGAATTCCCCTGCAGACAAGCGGGACATTCCAATTGAATGGTTATGTGGTCGATGCCGTACAGGTCATGCAATCGCTGCTTGATGGCTGCCATCAAGGCTGCATTGACCTGGCTGGATTGCTCTTCGACCGTTACATGTGCGCTTAAGGCGACATGCCCGGAGCAGATGCTCCATACATGCAAATCGTGCACTTCCGTTATGCCGGGAATATGGCTAATCGTATTCCCAATATCATTCAAAGACAATCCTTCTGGCACTCCCTCGATGAGAATATGGAGTGAGCTGTGCAGAACCCTCCACGAGCTGACCAGGATAAGCACACCAATGAGCATGCTCATCAAAGGATCGACCCATTGCCAGTCGGTTCTCCAGATGAGGACTGCAGCTATGATGACCCCAATCGAAGAAAAGGCATCACCTAAGACATGCAGGTAAGCGCTTTTTACATTGAGGTCCTCACGGTGATGGTGCTCTTTTTCCTCTCGAGGGTTATGTAAAATCAATGCAACTGCAAGATTGACCACCAATCCAATCGCAGCGATGAACAGCATTTCCAGGCTTTTAATAGCTGTTGGATTACGCCAGCGTTGCCAGGCTTCAGAAAAAATTCCAATGGCAATAACGCCCAGAGTGATTCCATTGATCAGCGCTGCCAGAACTTCCAAGCGATGATAGCCGTAGGTGTGACGATCATCTGGTGGTAAAGCGGAAAGCCTTAAAGCGATGTAACTTAAACCAAGGGCAAATACATCCATAAATACATGCGCAGCATCCGATAAAAGTGCTAAACTCCCAGTCCACAATCCTCCGACAATCTCGGCAATTAAAATGATCAATGTTAATAATAAAGAATAAATGAAGCGTTTTTCGATTCCTTCATTAATATGGGGTTGCATATCGACTATCCATTTCTTTTAGAGAAGTAGACTTCAGGTTTATCTCAGGAATAGGACAGATATTATCAGTGTTTGCGAAAACCAAGTGTTCTGTTCCTCTCAGTGATATAATTCATCCACTGGTGTTCATGATTTATAAAAAATGTTATGATATTATATTTAATATATCGAATATAGTAATATAGGTTGATTTTTCGGATAAAGGTTGAATGTCATCAAAGAATAATGACACCTGGTAGTAAAATAAATTAATGGTTTTATAATTATAAATAAGATATGAGGCAAAGGAGTTAAGAATGGGAATTCGATTTGGTATCCCTGAGTTAGCCATCATCTTGGTCATCGTCGTCCTGCTTTTTGGCGTAGGGAGAATAGGGAAGATTGCTGGTGAATTAGGTCAAGGCATTCGGTCTTTTCGTGAAGGCATAAGCGGCGATAAAGAAAAGAATGAGGAAGAAGAAAAGAACGAGGAAGAGACAAAATCTTGATGATTTGGATTTTTCTCGACGAATATTCGAGGTGATATTTATTTTAGAGGAAAGTGCGCAGCGATTTGTAGATTCGATTTTCTAACCGTAAAAATCGTTGCGCTTGGTATCTCAGGCAAATTCTTCAGGTTCAAAAACCACTTCTTCTTTTCCGGTTAATTTCTCCTGCACCTTTTGGACAATCAAATCGAGATGAACAGGCCGGGCAACAAAATCCAGGTCGCCGGCTGGCACCGTGAGCACCGGACATAGATTAAAATGAGTGATCCAATCGTCATAGAGAGTGTTTAATTGGTTGAGATACTCGGGGGTAATTTTGCGTTCATAATCCCTACCGCGGGATTTTATACGGTTGATTAATACCTCTACACTGGCTTTGAGATAGATCACCAAATCGGGTGGCGGAAGAAATTCGGTCAAAACCTGGTATAACTCACAATAAGTACCATAATCTCGATCGTTGATCAGACCCTGAATATATAAGTTGCGGGCAAAGATCTCGGCGTCTTCATACACACTTCGATCTTGAATGACCGATGTGGGATGATCGACCAACTGGCGGTGGGCGCGTAATCTCTGGGTGAGAAAGAATATCTGCGAGTGAAACGCCCAGGTGCGCATATCATAGTAAAAGTCAGCCAGGTAAGGATTTTCGGTTACAGGTTCGTAAAATGGTTTCCAACCCAAGTGGGTGCTTAACATGGTCACCAGTGTGGATTTCCCCACCCCAATATTCCCGGCAACTGCAATAAATTTTTTCATGAGAGAATTCAACTGCCCAGGTGCATAGGCATGATCACGTGGATGAAATTCTCCTCGCCCACTGGGCGTATCACACCCGGGCTGGTATCTGACGTGGTTTCAATAGAAACGTTTGGAGTTTTGATAACATCCAAAACTTCCCTTAAAAATCGTACATTGAAGGCGATAAGCTGATTTTGCCCTTTGATAGTAGCCTCCAGTGTGGTTTGTTGAAAGCCCGTCTCCTCAGACTGCCCCGAGATTTCTACCTGACCGGGAGCATCTT
>JBDKUB010000272.1:0-14363 GCA_039679915.1 Anaerolineaceae bacterium | reverse complement strand
ATTGCCTTGGTCACTTCCCAACCATCCATATCGGGCATCAACAGGTCCAAAATGATGACTTCGGGTTTTAATCGTTTTGTAGCTTCTATGCCGTCAGGTCCGGTACTTGCCTCGAAGACTTCAAAAGATAGGGGCTCCAATACTAGTTTTAGCATTTCGCTCATAGTTTTGTCATCATCGATGACCAGTACTTTTGTTGGAACACCATTATCCACTGAAGGACCTCTAACGATTTGGAATAAGTAACATGCTTCTTACCGCCATGTCTTTTTTGTTACCCCTTCAATTATGCAACAAAAAAATCCAATTGCACCTTACAGAATCTTTACAAGTAGAAATGAAAATGGGCTTGAATTTAGAAATCGAAACCTATAAAGAAAAAGGTGTATACAAAAAACTTTGAAATGCTTAGATTATTGTATTCAATTTATGGTTTGATTAAGGGTATATTGAACTTGAGCTAAAAATTTACCTTGCGTCTTGTGAAAATAAAGGATATGATTAGTCAGCAATTCAACCCTTGGGTATCGAAAAATTTAGGAGTACTCAATTAATTTTCGATGGTTCAGCCATTCGTGACGTCATCACAGATACATTCCGAAGAGAAATCACTTTCTTGCCCAAAATGTAATCATAAGGTGATGCAGAACGCCCGTTTTTGCAGTCATTGTGGTGTCGATCTTGCTCTCGCAGCAGTGTTTGCCGAACGAGATATTAAGATATCTGATCAACTACCCCCTGGCATGCCTGTTGCACCGGAAATATTATTACCTCGCATGGGTGATTATCTCATCGAACGAGGTGTATTAACCCAAGAGCAACTTGCTCATGCATTAGAATATCAGAAAGAAAAAGCTCGATCCGGACAACCTGTATTATTAGGACAGGCACTGCGCGAATTGAATTATCTGGATGCTGAAACCTTGGATGCAGTCGTTACTACCCAAATATTGAATCTACAAAATGCACTTAAACTTGCCAATCGTCAGCTCGAACAACGGGTCGAAGAGCGAACGCGCGATCTGCAAATTGCTTTAAAGCGTCTGACCGAATTGAACCAGCTCAAAGCGAATTTCATTGCCAGCATTTCTCATGAATTGCGCACTCCCCTAACCTTAATAAAAGGTTACCTTGATGTAATGAGCGATGAAGGTTTTGGCGCATTGACCGCTGAACAAAAAAATGCATTAGCAGCTATGTTAAAAGGTGAGATGCGCTTGGAAAAATTAATCGATGATTTGATTCAATTCTCGCTAGCTGCTCGAGGGCAGTTATCACTGAATGTGCAAAATGTCGATATATTGGATATCATTAATGAGGTCATTGAAACGGCTAAATTCAAAGCGCAATCGTCCCAGATTAATTTAGAGACAGTAATTCCTGGCAAGCTTCCTTTGGTTGCGTGTGATAGAGAAAAAATCTCATGGGTAATCGATCAATTCCTGGATAACGCCATCAAGTTCACGAAAAAGGGAGGCAAAGTTCGTTTGGAAACGATCTTAGAGAATGGGCTGATTACCATTACAGTAACGGATACGGGTATCGGCATTCCGGAATCGCGCATGAAGGAGTTATTCGAACCGTTTCATCAGCTCGATAGTTCGTCGACGCGGCGTTATGGAGGTACAGGTTTAGGATTGGCATTATCGAATCGAATTATTGATGCACATCATTCACAGATAAAAGTACGCTCTAAAGAAGGAAAAGGCACCAGATTCGAGTTTTCCTTACCCGTTATCAATCAGCAGAAAGGGGAATGATAAATAAAATCATGTTATCTGAAGTTGCTACCAGACCTATCTTAAGACCAGAAGAACTGGAAGCTGTTTATGCAATCAGTCGAGCGGTGGCTTTGGCTGAAAATATCGACACTGCTCTCGATGAAATTATGCGGTTGACCCGACCGGTGTTCATTTTTGACAACTTGGTTCTATACTTGAAACGGGAAGAAAATACGGTTGAAACCGCTTTTGCACGGGCTATTGGACGTGGCAGATTTCATGAGGCTGAACTTTCCTGGGGAGAGGTAACTGCTCAGGATGTATTGCGGAAGGCGCAGGTCATCAAGCGGCTGGAAGAAGCGAGTGAAGAAGTGGGTGATAGAACGCGTTTGCGTTATTCTTTAGGCTTACCCTTGCGCGTGGAAAATGATATTGCCGGGGCGTTAGTATTTATTCGATTTGGTGGACCGCCTTTCGAGCCAGATCAAGTCCGTCTGGCAGAATTTATAACCGGGCATGTAGCAACCCTCTATTGGCACGAACGTCTGGTGGCGAAAATTGCCAGCCTAGAAGCCGAACGCCTCCTGGACCGATTACAGGAAGATTTCATCGCCACGATTTCGCACGAATTACTAACCCCCCTCGGATTCATCAAAGGATATGCTACCACTTTATTGCGTGAAGATACCAGTTGGGATGAGGATACCCGGCGTGAATTTTTATCGATCATCGATGAAGAAGCAGATCGTTTACATGAGCTTATCGAAAATTTAATGGATTCATCTCGCTTGCAAGCGGGTACCTTGAAAATGTCATTCCAGCCCATTCGTATGGATGCTTTTTTGAAAGATATTGCCATGCGGGCAACATCTCGCCTGGAAAAAATGAATATCGAATTGGATTTACAGGAGCCTGCTTTTCAAATCGTTGCCGACCCAACCCGTTTAGCGCAAGTCTTCGATAATCTATTAACCAATGCCAATAAATATGCACCAAATTCTACAATCAATATTGTATTAAAAAAAGAGGGCGAAAACGCATTGATTTCCGTTCAAGATCATGGAGAAGGAATTGCCCCGGAGCATCTCGAAAATATATTCAAGCGCTTCTACCGTGTCCCGGTAACAAATACCAATGTCAGAGGGACAGGTTTGGGTTTATTCATATGCCGTCAAATCGTCCGGGCTCACGGAGGAGATATTTGGGTCGAATCAACCTTGGGGAAAGGAACTACATTCAATATTCGATTACCTGCAACGCAATCTGTGGCAGAGAATACAATTTCATTAAGGGAGAGTACCTGATGACCACCCGTATATTAGTTGTCGATGATGAACCGCGCTACTTACGCCTGATGGAAGCCAATCTAATTACCGAAGGATACCAGGTGATCAAGGCGACGAACGGGCAGGAAGCAGTGGATAAAGTTGCCACTCAACATCCAGAATTAGTGCTTTTGGATATCATGATGCCCGTATTGGATGGTTTTGCGGCATGTGAGCGGATTCGAGAATTTTCGAGCGTGCCGATCATTGTTGTAACTGCGCGTGGCGAAGAAGGCGCCAGGGTGCGTGGTTTGGACCTGGGCGCAGATGATTATATTGTAAAGCCATTTTCTGCAACAGAGCTCTTAGCGAGAGTCCGCGCCGTATTACGCCGGGTCAAGACATCCGGCAGCACTCAACAATCGGTATTCAACCACGGGAATTTACGCATCGATTTTGCTCGCGCAGAAGTTTTTCGCAACGAAAGGATTGTCTTTCTCTCTGCTACCGAGTACCGGCTTCTACTCCAATTCGCTCATAACCTTGGACAGGTTCTTACATCGGAAGAGTTATTAAGCAATGTTTGGGGACCTGAATACGCGGAGGATAAAGAAATATTATGGGTGAGTATTTCTCGCCTTCGTCAAAAATTGGAAGATGATCCGAAAAATCCAATCCATATTGTCACACGATCTGGTTTAGGCTACACAATGCCGCCTCTCCAGGAGTAAATTGATATGGCAACCCATTATGATGAAAAGGGGAAATACTTTACGGATATCATTACAAAAAATACACTTTTTACATATATCCAAACCCAGGATTACCAAATTCAAGGCTGGGTTTATATTCGAACCGACCAAAGATTGAAAGACGAATTGAATGGAACAGAGCAGTTTTTTGCGGTTACCGATGCTCAAGTTTTCGATACATCCGGTAATCTTGCATATAAAACTAAATTTATGTTGGTTAATCGAAACCAGGTCATTTGGATCATTCCAAAGGATGAATTACTATAATTCAACAATCTTATCCATGAGGCTTCATTTTGACAGTGACAAAAAATGGCGAAAACATAACCACTCAATCCTCCAATATTATCAAGTTGAAGGCATACTTGACGAATGCACTATTCAAAGATCTACAAGCCAATCCCTCTACACCTGGACGGGCTTTGGAGGATGCAAAGCAGCGCCTGCAAATATTTTATTCGAAAACAGGCTTGAGTTTACCGGATACAATCAAGGCGCAAATTTTCCAAGGAGTGCTGGATGATCTATTTGGGTATGGCCCTATCCAAAATCTACTCAATGATCATGACATCACCGAAGTTATGGTAAATGGAGCGAATAACGTATACATCGAACGGGATGGTAAAATCACCAAAACCCCGTTAAAATTTGATGATGATGATCACGTCTTACGTATTATTGAGCGGATTGTATTACCTCTGGGATTGCGAATCGACAGCCAGCACCCGACCGTCGATGCCCGCTTGCCAGATGGATCGCGGGTGAATGCTGTGATTCCACCGGTCGCAATCGATGGTCCCTCGATTACCATTCGCAAGTTCAGTCATGAAAAATTGACTGTCGAGCAATTGCTAAATTATGCTTCCTTGACACAGCAAATGGCAGATTTTTTGAAAGCTTGTGTGGTCTCCCGATTGAATATTATTATTTCGGGAGGCACCGGCTCGGGCAAAACGACATTATTAAATATTTTATCTGGCTTTATCCCTGAAAATGAGCGCATTGTCACAATCGAGGATGCTGCTGAGTTGCGGCTGCAACAAGAGCATGTGGTGAGATTAGAATCTCGCCCTCCAAATATCGATGGAAGTAGTGCTGTTACCATCCGGGATCTGGTAAGGAATGCACTGCGGATGAGGCCGGATCGAATTGTGGTAGGGGAATGTCGGGGCGGCGAAGCATTGGATATGCTACAAGCCATGAACACCGGACATGATGGTTCGCTGACGACTCTTCATGCCAATACACCTCGAGATGCACTCTCCCGTTTAGAAACAATGACGTTAATGTCAGGAATTGAGCTGCCGGTTAAAGTGATTCGTGAACAGATAGCTTCAGCAGTCGACCTGATTGTTCAGCAATCCCGCATTCGGGATGGGTCGCGAAAAGTCACTCAAATTTCCGAAGTAGTTGGAATGGAAGGTGATACGGTTGTCATGACCGATATATTCAAATACGAACAAACCATCAGCGATGATGGTAAGGTGAGTGGTGAGTTCAAACCTACCGGAATGCGGCCTTTATTTATGCCCCGGCTTGAAATGGCAGGATTCAAACTAAAAGCAGATGTTTTTGGTGTAGGTTCAACCGATATTATGGGAACAAATCGTCGTCCATCTAGAGGAAAATAAATCATATGAGGTGGTGAGCAATGGTCAATCCAAACCTGACGAAAGTTCGGTCAAAAATAATTGGTGTCTTATTGATGGACGCCCGCTTATTCAGGGGAAAAAGCATTCATGAGTGTGCTGGTGTGATAGGCGTACCCGATGATGTTTATGAATCATACGAATATGGGATATCTTCTCCTTCGCTCCCTGAGCTCGAAACACTGGCATATTTTCTTAAAATGCCGGTAGAACATTTTTGGGAAAATGAAATTGCCTCGGAGAAGTACGCTTCTGATGAGCAGATCGATTTCGATAAATTGATGAAAATGCGTCAAAAAGCCATTGGTACGAAAATTCAGCAAGCGCGCACGGAAAATGGATTGACCCTGGAAAGATTTGCTGAATTATCCGGTGTTCCAACTCGCATCATGGAAAGTTACGAATTGGGGGAAACGCCCCTTCCTATCCCCGAGTTAGAGATAATCAGTGAACTCTTAAACCGTCCTTTAAGCGATTTTCGAGATCAAGAGACCATTTTGAGTAAGGCACCTGACATGCTCCAGATTACTCAACAATTGCAAGAAATGCCCTCTGATTTGCTGGCATTTGTTTTAAAACCTATCAACCGACCTTACTTAGAGCTGGCAAAAAGGTTAAGTGAAATGTCTGTGGATAAATTGCGAGATGTCGCAGAAGGCTTGCTGGAAATTACCTTATGAGTGATTCTCTAGATACTGCCTCACCTCAACAGCTAGAAGAGGAGGGTAAGAATTTATATCAAAAGGGCGATTACCTGGAAGCTGCGTTGACATTTTCGGCGGCAGCAAAAGCCTATCAAGCAGCAGGTGATAGGCTGCAGGCGGCCGAGATGGCGAATAATTGCAGTGTGGCATACTTACAGGCTGGGGATGGTCGAGCTGCTTTGGATGCGGTTAGAGGTACTGAGCAAGTGTTTGCTGACCATGGGGATTTGCGAAGACAGGGCATGGCGCTGGGTAATAGCGCTTCTGCTTTGGAAGCAGTAGGGGAGCTGGATAGAGCAGCCGAGATTTATCAACAGTCGGCGGACATCCTTCAAAGGTGCGGCGAATATGAATTACGTGCCCACGTGTTAAAATCCCTCTCCGCGCTTCAACTTAAACATGGTAATCACATCGATGCCGTGTTTACCATGAAACAAGGATTGGATGGCATTGAAAAACCAACCCTCAAGCAGCGGATAATCAAATCCTTATTAAAATTCCCAATGAAATATTTGAAATGAGGTTTAATAACCAATCGTTCACTGTTAGGTCAGCTACAATAAATGACCGGCAAAACCTGGCGAATTTAATTCATTTTGGGACTCACGTACAACAACATTTAGAGTGGCGATCCCCATTAGATTGGTTAGGATATCTTCCCTATAAAGTATTGGAAAAGAATGGAGATATTCTAGCAGCAATGGCTTGCCCACCCGACCCTCCACAAATTGCTTGGTTAAGACTATTCGCGGTTTCTCCAGGTATTTCTTTAGAAAGAGCCTGGAAAGCTCTATGGCAGTCCATCGAATCCGAAATTAAATCTATTCGTACGATTGATAGTATCGTTTCCATTCCCCTCTATTATTGGTTTCGCCATTTATTGGAAAACTACAAATTTTCGCTTATCGAAAATGTCATCGTTCTAGCTTGGTCCAGGGATACCCCTCTCCCGGAGGACAAGCTGCCGAAAGCCGTAACGCTAAGGCAAATGGTGGCAGATGATTTGGAGATGGTCGAAAAAGTAGATCAAAATGCTTTTTTGCCCCTTTGGCAAACACCGCGTTTGACTATCGAAGCCGCCTTCAATCAATCAGCGGTGGCAACTGTGGCGGAAAGGGAAGGTCAAATAATCGGTTACCAAATAAGCACACCTACCACGCGGGGCGGGCATTTGGCGAGATTGGCAACGCTGCCCCAGTTTCAAGGGCAGGGGATTGGGTACGCTTTGGTGCGAGATGCTTTGTCTCGATTTACTCAAAGGGGTGCGCAAACCATCACAGTAAATACCCAAAAAAACAACTTGTCTTCTTTGGCGTTATATCGAAAAGCGGGTTTTACTCCAACTGGAGAAGAATATCCAGTCTATCAATATATAGTCAAGTGAGTTGATATTATGAAACATATTGAAGGACATTTTGTATCAAGAGATAATTTGTCTCTCTATCTTCAAGGCTGGGAGGTGGAAGACAATCCCAAAGCCGTAGTGGGGCTAGTGCATGGGCTGGGGGAACACAGTGACAGGTATTATCATGTTGCCGAAGCATTGAATAACGCCGGATATTCCCTGGTAGGGTTCGATCTACGCGGACATGGAAAATCGGAAGGCCAACGTGGGCATTTTCCAACTATTGATCACATGATTGCCGATATCGACGACTTTTTTCATCAGGTTTCCGAAAAGTATCCGGACTATCCTCGTTTTTTGTATGCGCATAGCCTAGGTGGGATGCTGGCATTGAATTTTTTGATTTCATGTAAGCCGGTTTTGCTTGGCGCGGTAATCAGTGCCCCGGGATTACGTTCTTCTCTGCAGGATAGCAAGATGAAAGTGCTGGTAGCGACCTATGGGGCGATGTTATTGCCGAAATTATCTATAAAAAGTGAGTTGGACCCTTACGGATTATCGCATGATAAGGATGTGGTAAAAGCTTATATCGATGATCCCTTGGTGCATGATTTAATAACCTTTAGTTCCGCTCGCAGCATGTTAGAGGGAATAAATCGAGTTTTTTCACACGCCTCAGAAATTCAAACACCTATGCTGGTGATGCATGGCAAAGATGATAAGATAGTCTATCCGAGCGGCAGTCAGGAACTTTGTAATCTTATCAAAGGAGATTGCACATTAAAGCTGTGGGATGGTCTATTTCATGAAATTCACAATGAACCTCAGAAGGATGAGGTAATCCAATTCATGATAGATTGGATGGATAGTCATCTCTCACCTGGGTGAATAAAATAAGACTTGTATCGCAAAAACATAATCCGGTATATTGGTTACACTAGACAAAAAACCATGCACGTGGCAAAATTTCAGGATTATTGTGAAAAGGAGCATTCATGCCAAAAAGCCAAGAAACATTGACTAAACGTCAGAAGATCAAACAAGAACGTTTGAAAAAACAAAAGCGTCAGCGCTTAATAACTATATTGGTTGTTATTTGTGTGGCTATCGTAGTCGTTGGATTGATGATATATTCTTCACTTGTTCCTAAAGGTAAAAGTTCTTCGAATTACCCCAATGCACAATTTAATGCAATGGGAGATCCCAATGCACCCGTAAAAATCGAGGAGTACTCAGATTTTCAATGTCCATACTGTCAAATGTTTTCGCAACAGACAGAAGGATTGATCGTGGAGAACTATGTTGCCACTGGCAAAGTTTATTTTGTGTTTAATCCTTATGGACCGGGTGGACAATACATTGGTCCCGAATCGGAAGCCGCTGCAAAAGCTGCGTTTTGCGCTGGTTCTGAAAATAAATTTTGGGAATATAAAGAGCTGCTCTATAATAATCTTACCGGTGAAAATGTAGGAGATTTTACAGAGGAACGGTTAAAGGCATTTGCCGAAGAAATTGGTTTGGATATGGAGCGTTTTAATACTTGCTACGCAGAAAACCAATATGCAAAAGAATTACAAGAAATAAACACTACCGGTATGGATGCCGGGATAGATGCCACCCCCTCCTTCCTTATCAATGGGAAATTGATTGTGGGGGCATTGCCCTACGAAGAATTTGAAAAGGAAATCGAAGCCGCTTTAGCCGCGGCGGGGCAATGAATTATTTTGCGAGCTCGGGTTTTATTGCCCCTGAAATCGAATACTCATAAAGTTCAAGCACAAAACAAAGCGATGAGGCGCGATTTAAGTAGCGATATAAATCCGGGTTTGTGATTTCATCCTTGTGGAGTAGCATAGCCATTCGACGTTCGGCGCGTCGGATAATCGTGCGTGCCATGGCTAGAGCTGCGCCGGCTTGGGTGTTGCCGGGCAAGATAAATTCTTTTGGCATTTCGATCGATTGGGCAAAATGGTCGATTTGCGCTTCTAGCCAAGCAACCTTTTCAACGCCGATTGCCTTGAATTGCTCGGCATTTTCCTGGCTAGCAGCCACTTCTCCCATCAGCAAATTGAGATCCTGCTGTATGGATAATAAAACCGAAGCTGTTTCTGGGGAGCGGGTTAGCGAGCGCGCCATTCCCAAGGCTGCTGAGGCTTCGTCTGTTGCGCCAATCGCTTCTATTTTAGGGTGATATTTAGCCACCCTTTCTTTGCCTAATAACCCGGTATAACCTTCATCGCCTTTTCGAGAATAAAATATTTTCATAATTATGATTATACTCTTACCTTGATAGAGATAAGAACAGATTCGTTCTACGACGATTACGCATTTCTATGTGTACAGTTTTCATAAATCTTTCAAAAAACTCGCCGTTGATATATACTATTCATTAGTGATATAAGCTATGGCGATAACAGGAAAATAATTAGGTTTCATTTGTAGGTTCAAAAGATACCTTATTGTAAAGATATTCAAGGAGACACTATTATGCAAATCCGCTGTTATCATTGTCACAAGCCCTTTGCGCTCTCGCAGGAAGCTGTTCATGCGGCATTAACTTTATTGACTGAAGAGAAACTTCACTATTACGACGCCCGTTGCCCTCATTGTGGAAAATCCAATCGAATTGCTTTGGATGCCTTGCAGCGCGCTGCTCCAAATTGGAAACCCGGTGAGCAAACCCAAGAAGATGCCAAACAATGAACAAAGATTGACAGTCCACTAGCAATTACTTATTGAAAGTACTCCTTCAAATTCAATTGAGAGAAGCAAATTCATTAACGCAGCAGAATTTCTGCATAGGCTTGCAAGGCTTGATAGTAAGGCATAATGCTGGGGATATAATGGCATTCGTTGGCTGCATGGGGACCGATACCCGATTGACCCCATACCACGCCCTGTCCATGCGGAGCAAAACGGGCGCTGGTCCCAGGTAGCTTCTTGCCCAATTTAACCTCACTCCCAGAACACGTGCGGACCGCTTGGACTAAAGCTTGAAGATAAGGATTGGTTTCATCGCAGGTGATGCCATTTTCCCTAACCGATATTACCAGTTCGAGAGATTGATCGGAACACAGAGCTTTTAGTTCTTCCTCGAAGGCATTTATATCGTCTTCGGGGATGGGTCGGATTTCCACACCCAGTATTCCTTCGCCGGCGGTTATATTGTATATTCCAGGTGTGCCTACCTGAATAAACGGGAACCGGGCTTGCGATTGCCATCCATCGGAGCTTTTTAGCGTAAAATGTTTTTCGATTAACTGGGATATGGCACTCCGGGCGGTTAATAAGCGTTCGGTTAAATCGGCTGGGGCAGTTTTGCCATCCTTCGGTTTCACGATATTCGTGCCAGCATGGACCTTTTCTCCGCGGGCGATGATATCGAATCGCATTACACCCCGGTTGCGGTTGCAAACCTCGCCCCACAATTCATTGCCGCGTTCTCCGGTGCGTTCCCCCGCAATTAAGATTTTAGGCAGACATTCCTCAGAAAACGAGTGGATTGCTTTGGAAACTCCATTAGGCATATTTTCCCCGCTGGCCAAGGCTTTCAGTACGTGAGGTGTGCCCATTGGTTCACTTTCGCCATTTTCTTCATTACCAATTAGAAGCAAATTTATGGGGGGAAGTTTTTTCCCTTTACAGAGTGTGTCTTTCATCCAAACCAGATAGGTGGCAACGACTGTTTTCATATCGGCAGAACCACGCCCGTAAAGATATTCGCCATCGATATGAGCATCAAATTGACTGTCATCCGGGTCAGGAGGCACGACATCGAAATGGCCGCAAAGCATTACCGGTGCACATATATTCCCCGGAAAACTGATGAGCAAAGCCGGATATTTCTCTTTATCGAAATAAGTTACATCCAGACCATAGTCGCGGGCGTAATCGAAAATAAAGGTAGAGGCGCGGTGAATTTCATTCAATCGTTCATTTGCGCCGGTGGTGACGGATGGAATGCGGATAAGCTTCTGCGCCAGATCGACGATTTCGCTGGTTTTATCGGGATAACGCAGCTCGATGTGCGCATCCGGGCGGCGGCGAAACCGTTGGGGGACTTCCTTGTCTTTGCGGGCATCGTCACGGGCGCGGTGGAGGAAATCGCTGAATTTTGCTTCTTCTCCCCCCTGCAAGCTATGGTAGTATTCCACAATATGTTCGATGTCGCTTTTTATCTGGTCTTGCCGTTCTTCGACCAGTGTTTGTAAAAGTGATAGAGGCACTACATCTGACTCTTTTAGTTCTTTAGATAAGCGCAGGCGGAGAGCTTCAGCGGTGTTAGGAGCGCCGGTTGCCATTTCCATTAGTGGGGATAAAGCATCCACATACCCTAATGCTTCGGCTAGAGGGTGAACCTGTTCGAGAGTCCAGCGCAAAAAGTCACGCATGCCAATAGGTTTGGCGGTAAAGGGGTTCTCTATCTCGCCGCGCAGACCGTAACGGGCTGCAGACTCTTCATTGCGGCGGGCTCTAAGGATATCCTCCCGATCGTAGCGGAAAGCGCGTGCAAAATCCGGGTCGGCATAGAAACGGAGTAGGAGAAGATGCTTTAGCAATAAATTGGCAATATCCAAATCCAGTGAATGTCCTCCCTCGTCGGTGCGGATTTCGACGCGTGCCATAGGCAGGTCGATGCGTGCTAGAAGGTTTTGGATTTCGATATCATGGGCAATTTCCTCTACTTGGATGGGTTGTCCGGCTGCATAGAGGCCGCGGGCGTAGAGATCGTGTAATTGTTTGCTGGTCATCAAGATCAAGCGTTCGACCGGTTCAGCAAAAGAGCGAGCGCGCACGGGGGTCCAGTTGTTGTTGCCAAAGCGCACACCGCTGCGCACTAAGTCGTAGGATATTCTCAGGTAATCTTCCAGTGAACGGTAGAGGTCGGGCACATCCAAAGAAGCGGGATTGGGGAATATGAGATTACGCATCGAATCGAATTCGGTCAGCACGACTTCGTAATCACCATCTTTAGGTCTGGCAGCTAGAGGAGTCGAGGCACTGGTGGCAATGAATAGGGCAGTAAAAGCCCGCATCAGCCGGGTGGCTGTGATATAGAATTGGCTCTTGAAGTTATCCAGATGATGATCCCCTCGTTCCGCGGCCGGCAGGTACATGAAATCCCAAACGAACAATGGGTCGGGAAGGGATAGGTTGGTGTGAATTCCCGCCGTCGCTAATTTGTTGCCATACAAATCCACGCAGCGCTCGAGGTAGCGCCGTTTGGCAAGGTGCCATGAACCGGGAATTGATTCGTGGTTTACCTCGGTGGGCAGCCATAGGTTTCCATGCCAATAATAGAGCTGTTCATTATATGGGGCACCGGCTTTGTGCAGCGCGTTGATCAGTATGCCTTCGAACAAGCGTGCTTCATATACCGCACCGCGAGGGTCAAAGTACGGTCGGGTAGCCCATTCGATCATCCAATTGAACACTTCGAGCTGGCTATATTCTTTAGACCAGGGAGCAATGCAATCATCACGCAAAAAATCCACGAAAGATTTCTGGTCTGGTCCGGAACCAACCGTCATTAGAGGACGGCATTGGTGATCTAATAGATTCCATTCTAATTCGAAACCGCACAACCCACCGCTTGGGTTGAATTTTTGTGCCGATTGGATTGCCAGTTGAAGTTTTTCTGCAAATAAGATTGGATCATACATTTGGGCTACCTCCGATGGTGAGTGCAGACTATATGTTTCTCCGATTCTTTGTGTGTCTGCGGAATTTTGTATTTAAACAAACAGCGATGATTGGATCATTTTTTCAATGCTTCGAGGCCTTCCAATAGACGCTGCGCTGCGCCTAAAGTCCTTTCCACGGGGGTTGCATAAGAAAAGCGCACCCATTCCCTTCCATAAGGTGAGAAATGAACACCCGGTACGACCGCCACGCCGACTTCTTCTGCTAGGTATTGGCCAAGTGGTTCAGTATCCTCCCAGCCGCGTGCTTTCAACCAATCCCCGACATGGATAAAGGCATAATAACCTTTTCCCATGATATGAGTGAAATTGTGTTTCTGTAAGAATTCTTTCAATACTTTGCGGCTGGCGTTGGTGGGTTCCACAATCGTGCGGGAAGCTTTGGCATAACCCATTTCGTAGGCAGTCATCGCTACGGCTAATGAATAGAACGAAGGCATGACCGTATGCGAGGCACGCGCCACAATGTAGCTGATGAATTTGTCATTGGCAATAAGGTGACTGTTGCGGATATTGGAACCCCCCAGACTCTTGGTAATGCCATCCAGGAAAACTAACCGGGAACGTTCCTCGGGTGTGAACATACGCAGAAAGGTATTTATATTCATGGGCTGCTCATCGGTAACAAAGTGGTACATCCAGTCGAAGAGCACAAACGCCACGCCGGCTTCCAGGGCGGTTTTAGCCAGAGCAGCTTGTCTTTCTGGGGTGATGGTCAAGCCGGTAGGATTGTCGGGGCAGGTGATGACTAAACCGGCTATTTTCCTGCCGCTTTTTTCGGCAAACCGTACGCATTCTTTGATGGAATCTTCGGAATATGCCCAGCCTTCCTCTGGCTTACCGGGAGCCCACATCACGTTCGCACCAATGCCATAGGGACCCCAGTTGTATGAAATCCAGGGTACACGTGAAACGATAATGGCGTCGCCGATTCGACCATGGCCTAAGGCTAGCATAGCCTGGTAAGCTTTCATCAGTGCGTCCCGTCCACCCTGTGCACCGATTACATTAGCAGGCCCGATTCCTAAATCCGAATCCAATTGCCAGTATTTTTCGATGATGCATTTGCGGTAAGCGTCGGTGCCAAAGGGCATGTCATAAGCAGTGCCATGTTCGATTTGTTTTTGGGCAGCGATTTCCAATATCTCTTTAGGAATGCCCGGCAGACTGGCGCCCCCATCACCTTGCGATGCGTCGAATATCGGCGAATTGGGATATTTTTCAG
>JBDKUB010000351.1:0-2312 GCA_039679915.1 Anaerolineaceae bacterium | reverse complement strand
CCATAAATGGCGCAAAGGGTTCGGGTAGGCGAAACTGAAGCGTGCGCTCATCAAGTTTGATCGTCTCGATCTGCTTCCATAATTCTCTTTGGTCTTGTGGAAATGGCAATTGCTCATCTCGAAACAGCTCTGTAGTAAAAACAATATCATCACTCACAACCGGTTGTCCGTCATGCCATACCGCGTTATCGCGGATGGAAAAATTGTAGACTTTGCCATCTGCTGAAATTCCCCAGGATTCAGCCACATTGCTTTCGGGAATACCCTTGTCACCAAATTGGATTAGACTGCAAAAAATCAAGCGGTCCACATCCCGGTCGACCTGATTGTAATAATCCAAAACGGGATTTAATCTTCCGAATGAGCCAATAAGCCCTTCAGAATATACTCCTCCCGTGGTTGGCTGCACTGGTGTAATCTGCTGCAAGGCTGGTTGTTGACTTAATAGCAAAATACCGATAGCGACCAAAGCCACAATGGCGATCAAGAGTTGCAAACGTAATTTTTTCATAAGAAAATTTTCGGTGTTCTATTCCTTCCCTAACCTGAACACCCTAAAGTTCCAATGAGGTAATTTAGTCATTTATCCAGTAACTAAAACCGTAGCGATGGCCAATCCAAAGAAAAGCACGCTTAACCCTATCGTGACACGAAACAAAATCTTTTCGATGCCTCTGCGGGCAGTAAATATTCCCCCTGTATCTTGTCCGGTCAATCCGCCCAATCCTGCCCCCTTACTTTGTAAAATAACGCTGGCAATCAGAGCAATTGACGTTATAATCAGCGCAATATCCAGATATCTTTCCACAACAGCCTCCCAACCAAAATTCCAAAATTGGAGTATAAGCAGGCGGATTATACCTTTCGTCGGGTGAATAGTCAAATAGTCCTGGAGTCCTTTCTTTGAATGAAATCGTCGTAAATTTACATATGCACACTCATTATTCTGATGGTCATGCCAGTTATAGCGATATTGCCAAAGCAGCCATACAAGCCGGCTTGGATGCAGTGATTATCACCGATCACAATATTTGGGTGGACGGTTTGGAAAGATACTACCAGCAAGATAACCAGCGTGTTCTTATCATCGTGGGGGAGGAAATTCACGACCGCACCCGCCACCCTGTAAAAAACCACATGTTGGTGGTCGGGGCAGATCGCGAATTAGCGCCCCTGGCTTACGACAGCCAGAAATTGTTGGATTGTGTACATCATTACGGCGGTTTATCCTTTCTTGCCCATATCATCGACCTGGCTGCGCCGGCGGTAAACGAGCCGGATATTTCCTGGGTCGATTGGGATATCGAAGGTTTTACCGGGGTTGAACTATGGAATGGATTTTCGGAATTTAAATCGCGGATCAAAAGCAAGGCACATGCCATTTTCTATGCTTATCTACCCCATCTTATTGCACAAAGCCCTTCCCCCGAGGCATTAAAAATTTGGGACCAACTGCTGTCAAAAGGTAATCGGGTCGTTGCGATTGGCGGCTCCGATGCCCATGGACTTCCCAGCCGCCTGGGTCCCCTTAGAAAGACTCTATTCCCCTATGAATTCCATTTCCAAGCCATCAATACCCATTGTTTGCTGTCGAGGAATCTTACCGGTAATTTTAACAATGACCGCCACCTGATATTGGATGCACTGGCCAAAGGACATGCTTTTATCGGCTACGACTTACCTGCTTCCACACGTGGATTTAGATTCACCGCCCAAGGTTTAATTCAAACCGCCCAGATGGGCGACACCATTTCAGCAAAAAATGGTGTGACCTTTCAGGTTCGTCTGCCTCAACCCGCCGAATGCCGGCTGTTGAGAAACGGCCATATTATCAAAACCTGGCGAAAACGCCAAAATTGCACTTTTATAACCACCGAACCGGGTATCTATCGGGTTGAAGCCACTATTTATTATTATAATAGGCAGCGAGGCTGGATTTATAGCAATCCAATTTATGTGAGATAGGATATCTTTTATGGATTTCAAACTTGTTGCCCCCTATAAACCGACCGGCGATCAACCCGAAGCCATCGATCAGCTTGTCGATGGTATACAAAAAGGCTACCGTAATCAGGTACTTCTAGGCGCAACCGGTACCGGAAAAACTTTTACCATTGCAGCAGTTATCGAAAAGATCCAAAAACCAACTCTGGTGATGGCGCATAACAAAACCCTGGCAGCCCAGTTATATGCTGAATTCAAAGAATTCTTTCCCGAAAATGCCGTGGAATATTTCGTATCCTATTATGATTATTACCAGCCCGAAGCCTATGTCCCCCGTCGTGATTTGTATATCGAAAAAGACAGCGACA
>JBDKUB010000180.1:0-4545 GCA_039679915.1 Anaerolineaceae bacterium | reverse complement strand
ACCGGTCCCGGTCGGGTACTAATTCAGACCCGCAGCGAGGATGCTTTCTTAGGCTGGTTGATCCCTCACTTACCGAAATCCAGTAGCAATTAAATAGTCTAGTCCTGAGAATCCGTAATAATTATCGATTTGTCCGTCACCCTTCTGCATGGCTAGTTGAGATAAGTGCTGCGGTCATGGTGAGCGAAGTGAAACACTCATCAAGGAAGAAGGGAAAACATTATTCAGATAGGCATTTCTTCTCTTACTTTGTTGTGATTATGATGAGGAGAAATATTGATTTTTATTTTCCATTTCCCCCTGTCCTGCGGACGGGATTGTCCTAAAAAAGGCTGTCACCTTGAGCGAGGCGAGAGGTCTTTTCATATACTTATTAAGATGTCTCGCTTCGCTAGACATGACATATATGACTTTTTGGACAGCCCCACTAGGTGTGTTTGTAATCTTCTGCCTGAGGCGAACGCTTACAATCCGCGATGGTTATTCTCAACCCGAGCAATCACCTCACTTAGCGGCATATCCAGCAATGAGCTCAGGATTAAGTCAGCTTGATTAAGGTTTAGATTACGGGTCATATCGTTGGGTACAGCCACGCAAAACAGTCCGGCACTTTTGGCGGCTTTGATGCCGTTAGGGGAATCTTCAAATGCTATAGCTTCATTTGGATGAACTGCCAGTTTATTTATTACATTTTGGTATACCTCCGGTGTGGGTTTTACCCTTCTGACATCATCCCGCGATTGAATGCAATCGAAATAGTCAATGAGACCCAAACGGGTCAAATGACCTGTGACCCAGGCATGTGTAGAACTGGTCGCTAAGCCAATTTTCAAGTCCAATTGTTTGGCATCCTTAAGGTACTGTTTCACGCCTGGTAATATCGGCTGCGCCTCGATTAGTGCCATTTCATGCTTGCGGCGAGGTGGCTCTATGGCGGTTTCATTCAATGGGTGACCTACTTGTTTTTCCAATTCTGTGAATGGATCGAACGGACTGTTTTCTCCACCAATAAGTGTCACCCATGCATCTAGTGGTAATTTACATCCGAAAGATCGATAAACCTCGTTCCAAGTATTGTAAATGGGGGTCTCTGTTTCTAAAATTAATCCATCGAAATCGAAAACCAATGCTTTAATCATAAATACTATTTCTAAGGTCTCCTCATTAAATGTTTGCTAAAAGTCCACTCAGCAAGTACACTCCTAACAGGATGAGTTGTACAGGTCGATAAAGCCCTAAGATTTATACCACAGGGGGAAGGACTCGATTTGTTATCAGATCAAGGTGATATTTTTAACAAGGTTATTATAGCCGACACCCGCCAAATATTCAAATTTGTTCGATTTCGGTGTCGATGCAAAGTAGAAGGGGCTGTCTCAATAGTCATATAGGTCATGTCGAGCGAAGCGAGATATCTTAGCATACTTATGAATAGACCTCTCGCTTCGCTCGAGGTGACAGCCTTCTTTTAGGACAACCCTTTTAACTTTGCGAAAAGGGGACCCTTCTACTTTGCGCTATCAGTTCTATGAATTCACAATCACAAATAACCGCAATTGGGGTATACTCAGGCGCTGGATAAATCCATTAGTGAAACATAATGATTTTTATCCAAGGAAGAAGGAAATAATCATGACCGACCAATACCCTGATTTAGAAAGAATTCTTATCCCCACGGATGTCATCCAGGCGCGGGTTAAAGAAATGGCTATGCAGATCAACAAAGATTTTGCCAATGTAGATCGCCTGTATATGATTGGGATTCTTAAAGGTGCGTTTATTTTTTTGGCGGATCTCACCCGCAATCTCACCATTCCGCATGTGGTAGATTTTATGGCATTATCCAGTTATGGTAAAACCACCACAGTCGGCGAAGTGCGCATTTTAATGGATTTGCGCGAACCCATCGATGGTCAACATGTAATGATCGTCGAAGATATCGTTGACTCGGGGCAGACGTTAAAATATTTACATAAGATACTCATGGATCGAAATCCGGCTTCGCTGCATACCTGCGTTTTAGTACGCAAAAAACGTGATAATGGTGTATTTCCCTTTGATTATGTCGGATTTGAGATTCCCGATGTTTGGGTTGTAGGGTACGGATTAGATTATGCCGACCGTTACCGCACCCTTCCCTTTGTCGCAGAATTGAAACGCGAGGTTTACAGTTCTTAACGATTTACCTCCCTTGACTGAAAATCTTAGCAAAAGTCATATCTTGGTGTTTTTTTCAATTACCAAGTTAATTGGGTAATTTTATTTTTATAGGAGGAGTTTTGTCTAATTTGTCATACGTTTATGATAATAATTTTAAGGAAGAAGTTTTGAACAATTCATTGCCTGTTTTAGTGGATTTTACAGCTACCTGGTGTGCTCCCTGCAAAATGATCGAGCCTATCGTATCGCAAATTGCACAAACCTGGGCGGAAAAAGTGAAGGTGGTTAAGCTGGATATCGATGAAAATATCATCCTAACCAGTCAATATCAAGTAATGGGAGTGCCTACGTTGATTTTGTTTATTAAAGGAAAACCGGTGGAGAGAATCACCGGTTACCAACCATTGGATCGCATTGAAGAAAAATTCAAAAAATACGTAGAATAACCACAGTATTTTTCATTCGATAGCGATTGCCCTATCTCTATAATTTGTACCCAATTTGACGTAAGAAACCTTTTCTCCAGGTAATATCGTCTTCGCTTTCGATTCCTTGGAGGAAATTCCCATCTATAACGCCTAATATTCCACGCCCCTGATCGGATTCTGCCAATATAACTTCCACAGGATTGGCGGTAGCACAAAATATTCGGCAAACTTCAGGTGCATTTTTTATCTGGTTCAACACATTGATGGGAAAATATCCTTCACCAAGAAATATGATAAAGCTATGACCGGCGCCAATCGCTTGCGCATTTTTACAAGCCAACTCAATCATCGCGGTATCTGTACCCGACCACCGCACTAGACATTTGCCGGATGCTTCACAGAAAGCGAGCCCAAATTTTATGCCCGGCACGCTCGCTACCAGAGCTTCATGAAGGTCTTCGACTGTCTTGATGAAATGGGATTGTCCAAGAATAAAATTTATCTCGTCTGGTTTTTCTATTTTAACGCTGATAAGGTTCATAATATAACCTCCCGATTGAAAAATGATTTATGCATAAAAACATTGTAATAGCAAGCTATTGATTTATCAACATTTTTTGGTCTGGTTGTATAATTCCGGAAGTAAATTCTCAGGAGAGCAATCGATGATCCGTTCACTTTATTATTCACCTGATACGGGTATCCAAACTGATTTGAAAGTAGCTGAGTTTGCTCATATTTTGAAGGGTGAAAAAGGCTTTCTTTGGGTAGACTTCGAAGCTACAGCACCCGATTCAGATGAGCCAATTTTACATGAAATTTTTGGATTTCATCCTTTAGCGATCGACGATGCTCTGCAAGAATCGCATGTGCCTAAATTGGATGATTGGTATCATTATTTATATATCGTATTACATGCGGTAGTTTTTGATCCTGAAACTGAAAATTTTGTGGATACATTGGAATTGGACATATTTCTTGGGGAAAATTATATTGTTACACACCACGATCAAAATATATCAGCCATAGAACGAGTGTGGAACAGTTGCTTAAAGGATGACCGATTTTGGAAAAATGGACCCGACTACCTCTTATATCGTATTACCGATGAAATTGTCGCCAGTTATATACCGGTTGTAGAAGCATTGGATGAAGAAATCGATCAAGCAGAAGAACAGGTATTTATTAAACCGACCGAACAAATGCTGGGTCATATTTTCCAACTCAAACGAGCTGTGCTGCATTTGCGCAGGGTGATTGGTCCACAGCGTGAGGTATTGAATAAATTAGCACGCGATGATTACGAGGTAATCGATGCACCGGTAAAGGTATATTTTCGTGATGTATACGATCATTTGGTGCGCTTATATGACATGGTCGAAAGTATCCGTGACCTGGTAAGCGGTACCTTGGATACCTATCTTTCGGTGATTAACAACCGCATGAACGATATCATGAAGACATTAACCATCATCACAACCTTTTTTATGCCGCTTTCATTCATTACCGGATTTTTCGGGATGAATTTCTTTCAACCCGTTGCACCACTACATCATTGGACGGGTGTATTGGCGTTTGTGATTACCATGGTCATCTTCATATTGTCTCCAATTGGGATGGTTTTTTGGATTCGGAGGAAGGGGTGGGTTTGATTATTTAGGAGGCGTTATGTCACAATCACTCAGTTCCAGCGCACAAAAAGTTCAGGATGCTTTAAAGTCATTAGGATTGACCTTACAGGTAGTCGAATTGCCCAATTCAACGCGGACGGCGGTCGAGGCAGCTCAAGCGATTGGATGTCAGGTAGGGCAGATTGTTAAATCGATTATTTTTAAGGGCAAGCGGAGCGAGCGCCCCATTTTGGTTATTGCCAGCGGTTCTAACCGGGTCAATGAAAAAACCATTGAAGCCTTAATAGATGAACCCTTGGGTAAAGCCGACGCCGATTTTGTCCGCC
>JBDKUB010000394.1:0-3921 GCA_039679915.1 Anaerolineaceae bacterium | reverse complement strand
TAATGAAAAGCTACTTGTCTTCTAGTTGCATTTCTACATCAGCGATACGACCTTTTGCTAATTCTTCAGGAATATAGATTTCCCCACATTCCGGGCACTTGAGGATATCTGCAAAAAAGCTATGCCCTAAGTAACTCAAATATGTTTTGATGGGACGTAATTCTTTCTGGCATTTATAACAAATCATCACTTTATTGGTTTCCATAATTATGCCTCATCTATGCTCATGCGGTGACTGTAGGCATTGACAAGGTCGTAGCCACTTTCTCCAGGAAGATATTCGACCCAATAGGTCATGTTGCCAATTTGCAAATGCCCGAAGAAATGTCCTGTGGTTGGATCTAGAACTTTTCTTCCGCTGCTTTCGCAGTGTTCGATCACAGCTTCGATTTCTGTTTCCAATATCATTTCGTCGCTCAATTTTTGTTTGAGCTGTGGTGGAATATTTAGGAGAATTTTGTGGCTTTTTGGCTCCATTCCAGTATCATCCTTCCAGAATTCACGCAAAAGGTATTGTTTTTGCTTGGCACGATTATATCTGCGCTCAGTAAGTGTAGGAGGTTTACGGTTTGAATCGTGCAATCCGAATACGATATCTAAGATGTGATATACAGGTTTTTGAGACGCAGCAAAAATGTCTCTGCAATTGATGCAATAGGTAATATAGGGATAATCGTTTTGCGTAATTCTGGCTGATATGACTTCGTGGGCATAACGCGGGTTGGTTATTGAAACTTGGCCACCCCAACTGCAACATGCTGCAAGTTTTCCCTCTAAAAATAGCGGTTCGCAAGTAAAACCAGCCTGTTTTACCAACTGGCGAATGGTTTGTTGTAAACCAGGTTCTTCACGGCTCGAACAAGGATCGAAAATCGAGACAATTTCTTGGTGGTTTGGTACTAGAGAAGGGATTCCCCATTCTAAAATCAAATCATAAAGGAATACCCCTTTGATTTCAGGGAGATATCGGTCGAACATCTGTTTGCAGGTAGGACAGGCAAATATCGTTATGGGTTTTCCAAGAGCCAGCCATTGGTCGCGAAGTTTTGTTATGACCTCTTCATGCGCCTTGACATCACCTGCCCATTCTGCAGGTGCGCCGCAGCAGTTCAGCATTATGGCTGTATCAGGTTTATGAGCCAGTAGCCATCGATAACTTTCGATTACGTATTGTGGATCTGACGCACCAAGCTGACAGCCTGGGAAGAACACGTAATTACTTTGACTATATCCAATAGGAATCTTGGCTAATTGTGCATCTGCGCTATTGGAAAATTCCATATCTCGCAACCAGAAATCGTGGAAAACCCACGGCATCGCACCTTTTTCGCGCATTATGCGATGATTTATAAGTAGAAAGTCGCCGGTATCGATACCAATTGGACAGACTTCTTTGCACAACCCGCATTGATTACAGGTCGAGATGAAGCGAGTCGCCAAGGTACCATTTCCATCCAGGGTGCCGGGATGAATGGTAAGTTCAACTTCTTCTGCAATCCGTTTTGGGAATTTTTTGAAATAATGCATCAGGTCGCAATAGCGAACACAGGCGTTGCATGAGCATTTCAAGCAGCGTTTGGCTTCGAGGATGGCTTCTTCGCGAGTAAACGCTACACCGTTTTTGGGAAGCACCGCTTCGGAATAAAGGATTGTCGACGGATCCAGTTCCAGTTTGGTGTGACCTGTTTCCCAGGGCTGATTCATGCTGTTGGTTTTGATATATCGTTCTATGGCGTTAGAAACCTGTAAGCCATCTGCAATGGCTTGGACGCTGTTTCTACCCATTAGCGATCCGCCGAGAAAAACACCGGATTTCGTGCTGGCGAAAGCGCCGCCCAAGTCGCTTGCCAATCCAAAGTCGTTACCGCCTGCCCCCGTTGCGACATAGAAGGCATCAAAATTCAAATCGTCGAGGCTTGTAATCTCTGTATTCAAACATAATGTATATTTTTCGTACATAAATTGGTGTTCGATATCTTTTAAAAATACTTCACTGGGGAGTAATTCCCAGAGATGTCCACCTATCCTATCCGTACGTTCGAATACAGTCACATCGTATTTTTTAGCCGACAGGCGCAGCGCACAGGCTAACCCGCTAATCCCCGCTCCGATAATCGCGATTTTTTTATCCTTTAAGGGAATATTGTAATTATTTGGATCGGTATTGCGGGCGAAATCTATGGAAGCTTTTTCAAGCAGGCGTAAAGAAATGGCAGCGTCTTTTTCCCGCCTCGGGCAGACATTCTTACAAGGTTCATCGCAAATGGCAGTTACAATACCTGGGAAACCTACCGTGTTCAAATAGGACCGATAAGCCGCGTTGAAACTGCCGCGCTGAATTTTTTCGATGAAATCCCTCACATCCAAGTGAAAGGGACAGGCGGCAGTACAAAAAGCAGGTTCATTCTGCAGGCAGTCTTGAATTTTTGCGTTTTCTCGATTCAAATCTATTTCTCATTATTGTACGCCCGGACTGGACTGCTCAGTCCAGTCCGGACATTTATCAATGTTTCGTCAAGAAGGAAATGGTTATACTAGAAAAATCTCTCTGATTCCACACCACCCAAAGGCTGGAAGAATTCGTTACCACCATAGGGGACAGGATTGGCATGGATGTTTTCTAGTTCATCATACAAATCCGAACCCAGGAAGTATTTCTTGGGAGGTAAAACTTTCCCACCCTTAGCGATGATATCCAATCCCGCTTTTACTTTTTCTTTTGTCGCAGGCATCTCGAAAATCCGCACACCACAGGCGTTATAGATGGCATTGAGTACTGCTACATGTCCTGAGGATTGGAAAGCTTCGGAAGCACCTGAGGAACCGAAGGGACCATTTGCATCATAGTTTTCAAGGTGAATGACCGTCATATCGTCCGGGATATCTTTGATATAGGGGACACCGCTGTTGGCTATGTTGGTATTCTTGGTTACGTCGTCGTAGTCTTCACTGAGCGCGAAGCCAATGCTGTGGGAAATCCCGCTGTAAGCCTGACCATTGACGGCATTGATGTTGCCAACTTTGCCCACTTCATCCACACAGGTAAAGCGGATTACTCTGGTTTTGCCAGTTTTGGTATCGACTTCGACCTCAGCCAGATTCAAGATATAGGTAAACGCCGGGGTAGGATCACCAATCCCGGTATTGGGGTCGAGACGGCACAAGCCGGGCGTTACGACGTTCATATACGTGCCTTCGTATCTCGTCGGAAGGCCTTCTTTGACCATCTCATCATAAGTGCGGAAAGTTCCATCTGGCTTACGCATCGCTGCAAGTATTTTTTCAGCGGCTACCTTGGTGGCATTCCCATTCATGTAATGGGAGCGACTTCCACCGGACATGCCGCTATCCGGGCAGATCTTGGTGTCGCTTTGGATAAGGCGTATCTGGTTTGGTTTTAATCCCAAAGGTTTTAGCGCTTCCAACGTTACCATCAAAGACCCAATATCACCACCCTGACCTAATTCCTGCCAGGTGTCATATTTTGTAATCGTATTATCGGGATTGAGTTCCAGGTAAACGGTGGCTTTATCGGTGGGTCCTTCAGAGACATTGAAACCACCCCAGGATAAGCCAACGCCGCGGCGCAATTCAGGAGTATCTTTTTCCTTAGCTTCTTTTACAGCTCTTTCATAGAACGGTCGCATTTTGATCATGATCTCTTCCATGGGATACTGTTTGAAAGGATAACTGTTGATATTCGTATCGCCTGGTCGAGCGATATTGCGCCAACGGAATTCGAACGGATCGATGCCGGCTTTTTCTGCCAGCATATCGACCAATGGTTCACTAAGTGTGTAGGCTTGGGGGGAACCATAACTTCGATAGGCGACACCGTAATTATGGTTTGTATTTGCAACGCGGGTTATCCCAGCCACATGAGGCACTTTATATGGGAAAAAGGCAAAACGGGATGGTTTG
>JBDKUB010000423.1:0-8968 GCA_039679915.1 Anaerolineaceae bacterium | reverse complement strand
AATCCTTCATTTTCACCAAGGTCTTCATATTCTAACGGATGAATTTGCGTGATAACCCAGCCATCCTGAGCTACCCACCCCATATTAGCATCGATCTTGATTAACATATTTTTCCAAATTTGCTTATATTGAGGAGGGGCGATGTAAATATAATCGAATGAACGATCCGGAACGCCTTCGATTAAATGGAATGCATCCATTTTTTTTATCTCGGCATAGGGTCTAAAACCGGTCATTTCTAAATTATCCCGAATCGTCTGAACCGCCGCATGAACCTTATCGACAAAACGCACAAAGCTTGCTCCTCTTGAGAGAGCTTCGATCCCTACAGCGCCAGTTCCGGCAAATAAATCTAAAAAGGTGGCATCTTGGATATCCGCCCCCAGAATATTAAATAACGATTCTTTCGTCCGGTCAGTTATGGGTCGGGTAGTATCACCGGGTACAGCATGAAGCCGGCGCCCTTTGGCTTTTCCGGCGATCACTCTCAAGCCGCTCATTCCACGCTTCTTCGCGCAGCCAGAATATTTGCCCGTGGGGTAGTAACAGGTAACACACACCCCGTCCCCAAGATAAAGCGCTTGCCCTGCGTTTTAGCAATAGCATCCCGTGCTTCAGCCATTACCATTTCTGGATTACTTAACACCATAGTCCGTTCACGCTGCAATCCACCGCATACCACACCTTTATACCGTTGTTGCCCTTCGGCGAGGTTTGGGCTCGTATCGCGGTCATGCCAATTTATTACCGAAATAGGATAATCGCCAAATAAGTCGAACATCACTTCTTCGCCATGCAAGTGCAGCATATTCAGGAACAAAGGAGAGGCTGGTTCCAATGCAATCAAGTCAAACGGGCACCCAAATTCCATGTATTCGTTTTCGGATAACAATCCATATTGGGCGCATTGAACGGCATAAAAGATACCGGCAATGCCGGTTGGAATCGCTGCTTCGATAAAACGCCGGATACTTTCGGAAATGGTTTGCAATCCTTTTTTCACAGCCTCAGGATAACGTCTTAAGTGAATAAATAATTTTTGTTTCGATACCAGATTTTTGGCTTGTGATAGAGGGCTAAACACGGTTTGAATAACCGGTGTTTCAGGTCCTAGCTCTTTCGTAATCAGTTCTAGACATCTTATTTGAGCTGCTAGATACCCCTTTTTGGGGTCTAATACCGGCAATTTTTCCCAGTCTTCAGGGTGCTCGATGGCGAATTTTATATAATCACGAGTGCCTTCCATATTACCCTGCCAGACATCTTGAACACCCCAATCTTTTACGCAATATGATGAGGCGGGTGTTACTTTTACCAGATCGAAATCATATTCTTTCTGAAAAGACAAGGTAGCTGCTGCTAAATCTTCCGCCTTCTGATCGTCTACCGGAAAATGACGCCATAAGGCAACCGGCGTCCGATCGGGAAGATCTCCACTGAGGCAGATTTCTAACCGTTCTAAATGAGATATGGCTTTTTTATTCAAAGTTCATCCTCTCAATAAAAATAATAATTCGGATTCCCGAGGTGTAATCATGCCAGGGAAATTATATCCATATTGAAATATTAACTCACTTGACAGCTTTATTTATCTGTCATTGCGAGGGGCATTTTTTGCCCCGAAGCAAACTTTAAATTATAGAAAATGATGTGTTTTAGAAAGATTGCTTCATTCGCTTCGCTCTTTCGCCATGACAACTCGCAAACTGTCAGTTAGATAATGAAATATTATACTTTGGACTCTCGAATGTGATTCCCTTGCTTAAGTTTTATTAATCCTTTTCCCCCTCACCAAAAGACACAGCCAGCACGTATGCTATTATTTATGGTGTAATTCACACATCTGAGGCATGATTTTCCGCGTGAAAACCCCTGCTACTTGGACGATTGGGCGATGATATCGATTAGCTCAGCTTCTTCAGCATGTTGGTTCTGCAAATATTCTTCGATGAAACGAGAACGTCTTAAACGTAAAGCCATTGGGGCAATTGCCTTCAGGTCATCTATTGAGGCTTCTGAACGGTGGTCTGCTGCCGCGTAAGCCCGCCCCGATTCGAACAAAGTGATTTCCGCCCGTAAGGAATCGATTTTTAGCTGACTGATGAGCTTCAATCCGAACTGCATCGCTTCCGGCGAGAGGGTTACCTCCGGCAGCGCATCCCGGGCTTGTTGAATTTCTTCCTGCACCATGGCTGTGGTTTCTGCATATTGGTTAATCAATTGGCGAGGCTTGGATAGATATAATTGAACCCGCTCATAAGCTTCCAATCTCTCCTGGGGGTCACTCAATCCACTGACGATTACTCTCAAACCGAAACGATCTTGAATTTGTGGGCGTAATTTGCCTTCTTCGGGGTTCATCGAGCCAATCAATACAAACCTCGATCGAAATACTGCAGAAACCGCACCACGCCGCACCGTATAGCTGCCTTGAGCGGCTGCATCCAATAAGGCATCGACTACCTCGTCAGCCAATAGATTAACTTCATCGACGTACAAAATATTCTTATCAGCTTGAGCAAGCAAACCGCGTTTCAGCCGTAAACGGTCATGAACAGCTACCCGCTCATCGATACCTCCTACCACATCCTCTAACCGGGCATTCAAGGGTAATTCGACCAATCGAACACGATCCATTTTAGATAATGGCTGACCTTCTGCGAATTTCTTAGCGCAATCGGGGCATACCGCGTCTATCCCACCTGTTTCGATATCCTCGGGTAAACAACCATAAAAGCACAAACTCCGCGGAATTTTTGGGAGTAAATCGACCAGGCTGCGTACAGCAGTCGTCTTCCCGGTCCCGCGTGGTCCTAACAACAAAACCCCACCCAAAGCCGGATTGATCAATGCCAGGATCAATGCCAACTTCAATTCTTTCTGACCGACAATTGCCAGGAATGGAAATGGAAGTGCCTCGGCAATACCAGCATCTTCGCGGTCTCCTGGAGAGGACACCCCTCGTCCAGATACACTCTCGATTAATTCCTTTAAAGAGCGGACTGACCCTGAAATCGGTGGTGGATTTGAATTATCCCCTCCAACAGCAATGGGATGATTGATAGGCAACTGTTCAGACATCGGACACAATATGGTTCTGCTTGTTTCTAATCCATATCATCTTTCAAATCGCCAAAATCTACCGGTGGTAACATATCAGGATTTTCCTCCAATACATCGAACATACCAATAGGGAGTTCGGGCATCATGGGTGCTAAAGGAATTGTAGCAGGCGGTATGATATTCTTCGGCCTTGATGGAGGTTCTAACCTGGGTTTAAGATAACCCGAAGATTGTTTCCGAATAATCCGTGGGTCATTGGTCAAAAATCCAACGTAGTGCCCATAAACAGAATACACTTGTCGTTTTGTATTCACCCACCCAATCCATTCACCTTGGCGATTGAACAAATGAGGATATTGCAAAAATCCCGCTGGCTCTCCCCTGGTTGTATATATCACAATTAATTTCGAATTTGATGAATCAGCCATATCCCCATAATTATACTCATTTGCTGATAAATATCGATTACTTTACATCACTGTAAGTTAAGTAACGGTTAATGAAAAAATTCCAAAACATCACCACGATCACAGCAATAGCTAAACCAACATTATGCCCCCAAAATGTCGGTGTAAAAGGCAAGTATTTAATGAACGCCAGCTTAGCAAAGAAACCAGGCAGGTGCTTTTCTAATACCGCGAATAGTGGAGTTCGTATTCCCAACCCAATCAAGCTGATTATGGAAAATTCACATAATTGTCTGACCATTGACTTAGACCGTGAGTCGGGATAAGTCCAATATCGGTTCCAAATGAAGTTACTGACAATAGCCGCCGAAAAAGAAATCATGCTGGCGATGACCGGTTTCACTGAGAACACCCCGGATAAAAGATTGAACGTTCCAAAATCAACAACCGCACCGATAGTACCTACAACAGCAAATTTAAAAAACCTCGTTCTTTCCTGTGGATTGCTGATAATCGACGTCATAAAATACCCATGCGTTTTTTAAAAAATGGGATCGTGCGCAAGATTCCTTCATCCAGACTGATTTTTGGATACCAGCCCAATATTTCTTTTGCGCGGGAAATATCCGGCTGACGACGCTGTGGGTCGCCTTCTAGCCTTTCATCCGGTTTATAAATAACACCGCTCGTATTCCCAACCAACCGATTGATCGTCTCGGCAAACTCGGTAATGGTCGTCTCGACCGGATTTCCAATATTTACCGGTCGGTGTTCGGAAGAATACAACAATCGAACGATCCCTTCGACTAAATCATCCACATAACAAAAACTTCTTGTTTGCGAGCCATCCCCATAAATAGTCAATGGTTCCCCTCTCAAGGCTTGCTGCAAAAAATTGGGTACCACCCGACCGTCATCAAGATGCATCCTAGGCCCATAAGTGTTGAATATGCGCACAATACGCGTATCGATACCATGAAAACGATGATAAGCCATGGTTAGAGCCTCAGCAAAACGTTTGGCTTCATCATATACAGAGCGAACCCCGATAGGGTCCACATGCCCATAATATGATTCCGTTTGGGGATGCTCCAAGGGATCACCATAGATTTCGCTGGTCGAAGCCAGTAGAAATTTTGCGCCATGGGTACGCGCCAAACCCAGGGTGTTATGAGTGCCCAAGGCACCGGCTTTCATAGTTTGGATTGGTAAATTGACATAACCATAAGGCGATTGTGGGTTAGGGCTGGCCGGTGAGGCGAAATGCAATATTGCATCGATTTTTCCAGGGACAAAAATGAAATTGGAAACATCATGGCGGATAAATAAAAAATTGGGGTTACCTGCCAGATGCTCCAGATTACTGGGATCTCCGGTAATGAAATTATCCATTCCCACCACCGCATGGCCTTCCTGAATTAAACGATCACTAAGATGAGACCCCAAAAAACCCGCTGCGCCAGTAATTAATATCCTCATAAATGAATTTCCTTATTATTCGATTTTCCACAGCAATCGGCTGGTCAATCCATCGCCCGTAATTTGAAAGGCTTCACCCGTATTGGAATTTACCAACCAAATATTACCTTGATAGATTACTGCGATGGCATAATCCCCCTGCTCAACAAAACTATCGGGAGACCAAACCATTTGTTGAGGTTCAAGTCCAGGCTGCCCTTCGGAAGGAAACAATACTTTTTGATTGGAACCATCCCGGTCGATTACAGCCAATCGATAGCGGCTGTTATCGGATTGTTCTGGGAAAATGGCTTGTAAAAAAGCCACCTGATAGGATGCACCGCTATTGCTCACACTTTGAATGGGTGAAACCGCCGGGTATGCAAACATACCGGTGTTTTTAAAGAGGTCGATCATCGTCCCATTATCGAAAAATAGGGCTGCCAGATTGAATACCGGAGATTCTTCTTGTAAATTCGATCCCTCTTGTGGGACATGAATGACGGAATACAAAGTATTGCCATCTGGAGACCAGGCAATAGGGGGTATCCATGCCCAGTCGCTGCGAGTTTGCAGAGGAAGCATCGAAAAAACCGGTGTCAATGTGCCGTTCTCGGTATCAACCAATCCAATGCTATCCGGACGGGCATAAATCAAATTGGCAGTGCCTGGCTGCCATGAAAAAGTGGTACCCCACCATCCATACACACCACCCGAATTAGGTTCGATGATGACGGTATTTTTTGATAACCAGCCATTGGGGCTGAAATTTACCGAAATCAAATCATTGTTTGCCTGCCAGCCCGGCGCTGTCGTCCGCGGTTCCACTGTGGAATAATAGATTTTTGAAATGGATAAGCCTGGTGCCCAATCTGCGAAGTGGATAATATTCGAAATTTTCAAATCGATTGGTTTTTGGGGTTCTTGATCTGATGTAATTTCTAAAGCCCAAAGCGTGTTGATTTCATTTTCTTCTTTGCTGCGCCGGGTAAAGAGCAGCCATTTTCCATTATCGGATAGTGTGAATATTCTTCCATCTAAATCACCCGTCGATATCAATAACTTCCTGTTCGAGGTTGATTTTTCCATCATCCACGCATTTCCACCTACCAGATACACCAGCCTTCCGGGAATGGTCATAGGTGAAAATGGCGACTGAATACCCACCATGATTATTTCAGGAACGGCTTCCTTGATCACTTTTTCACTGGCGACTTGTTGTTTGGTCACTTCGACCCCGTCTTCATATAAATGACGGTAAGTTATTTCTACCAAACCATTTTCTCCCTTTTGAGCCAACATAGTTTCTTGCTCGGGGAGAGATTCTGTTTGTAAAACCCTTCGTTCAAAAGGCACAGTCACTTCTTCGACGGTAAACGCTTCTTTTACCCGAATAATTTTAATTTCCATATTCGGCGTGACTCGAGTACTTAAATCTGGCTCTACCCGATCAAGGTCGCCTAAAACCAGTCCTGAAGTCTTGATAGCTTGTTCGACATTACTTCCGTTAATAACGTCAACTTTGTATGTTTTTCCATCGGCAGTTATATTAACTCCAACCAAAGCTTGTTGAGGCGTAGGAGAGCTGCACCCGCTCGATGATAAAAACACACCTAAAAGAAGTAATATTGAAAAAACTACCTTAGAATACGAGTGGTATAATCTCAAATCGAATGGCATCATAGGAATAAATTTTATCATAGCATGGATAATAATAATCCTTTAGAGGATATTTCCAATATCATTAGCTTGTTAGAAGCTCTGTTATTTGTAGCGCCAGGCGCCGTTACCACCTCGCAATTAGCGACTGCCTTGGAATTGCCTGTGCAAGAGGTAGAAAAAGGCATAGATCAGCTCGAACAACAATATCTTGATATCAAACAACAGCGCGGTTTACGCCTCCAGCGTCACCATGGGCGGGTGCAATTGACCACGTATCCTGAAGCCGCTCCGGCAATCGAACGTTTTCTTGCCTTAGAAGCTTCTTCAAGATTAAGCAGAGCCGGATTAGAGGCTTTAGCAATCGTCGCCTATAAAGAGCCGGTAACCCGACCGCAAATCGATGCTATCCGCGGTGTAAGCAGTGATGGCGTGATAAAAAACCTTCTGGGCAAAGGTTTAATTCAAGAAACCGGACGGGCTGAAGCTCCCGGAAGACCCATTCTCTATTGCACTACCCCTGATTTTCTTCAGCATTTTGGTTTGAATTCTCTTGATGAACTTCCCCCTCTACAAACAGTGGAAAACGAAACCGAAGGATTACCCCCAAGTGAAGGGCAATCATAATCTTTTTTATGACCATGCTAACATATTTCTACTCGATTAAACCGCTTGCGATATAATACCATCCTATGGAGGAACGATTACAAAAAATCCTCGCTCGAGCCGGATATGGATCCCGTAGGACTTGCGAAGAATTGATTACCTCCGGGCGGGTTAAAGTCAATGGACAGGTCGCCAAATTGGGGGAGAAAGCAGATCCGGAAAAAGACCAGATCACGGTCGATAACCAGATTGTTTCAATTGAACAAGAATATGTCTACATCGCCTTATATAAACCGCGCGGAGTATTATCGACAACCCAATCATCCGATCAGAGAAAAACGGTCCTGGATTTGGTCGACACCAATCAGCGGGTGTTTCCGGTTGGAAGACTCGATTTCGATAGCGAAGGCCTGATGTTGTTGACCAACGATGGCGAATTGGCAAATCGGGTTACTCACCCCCGTTACGCTCACGAAAAAGAATATCGTGTCTTGGTATCCAAACGACCTGACGAAAAGCAACTAAACATTTGGCGGAGAGGCGTCGTTTTAGAAGATGGTTACCGCACTTCTCCCACACGAGTTACAGTTGAATCCACCTATGGAAAAGGGGTATGGTTACGCGTGATATTACGGGAAGGGAGAAAACGGCAAATCCGTCAAATTGGTGCAACCTTGGGCTTGCCAGTGGTAAAAATAATTCGCGTTCGAATTGGCAATATCCATCTAGGATCTTTAAAACCAAGCCAATGGCGATACCTTTCGGAATCTGAGATTGAAACACTTAAAGCATCGTGAAAAATAACATCAAATATCATTCGAGGACATTTCATGACTAATACAGAAGAATCCAATCATTCCTGGTTAGATTATCCATTGTCTTCATGGTTTAAATTGAATTGGGAATCGGCAATCTTTATTACGATTTTAATATTAGGCATTTTTAGCAGATTTTACGACCTTGGAACTCGGGTGATGAGTCATGATGAAACTTCCCATGTTTACTTTTCTTGGCGTTTGGAACAAGGAATGGGATATCAGCATGACCCCGTGACACATGGTCCATTTCAATTTCATCTGGTTGCCCTCTCGTATTTCTTATTTGGTGACAACGATTTTACAGCCAGAATCCCGGCTGCTTTATTTAGCGTAGCTACCATAGGATTTATGTGGTTTTACCGCCGATACCTGGGAAGAATCGGCGCTTTGGTGGGTGGGTTCTTATTCCTGATATCGCCGTATTTTCTCTATTATGGCAGATATGTACGAAACGAGGCTTTTGTTGGCTTGTTTGGAGTTATGACCTTATGGGCAATATTAAGATACTTAGAGGAGGGCAACACTAAATATCTATTTTTGCTGACCATTGTCACTTCATTGCAATTCGCTACGAAAGAAACAGCATTCATTTACACCGCCCAAGCTTTGGTATTTCTGGGATTATACCTGGTTTTCCAGGTCTCGAAAAAACCGTGGGATGATGAGACAAAACGGCATTTATTTTTAATTTCACTCATCATTGCTTTTATTTTGTTAGGCTTAGCTGGCACTGGGGCACTTGTCTTCAAGGGTGAAAATGTTACCCCGCTGGCTGGAACAGAATCAATCGAGATACCAAACCAAAATCCGAATCCCAACACCCTTTCTGGGAATAGCATCATTTTGATTACTATGGCAGTCCTGGGTTTAGTAGCCGGTCTGGTGAGCCTCTTCTACCTTATCAAAGGTTACACGTGGGAAAGATTATGCAAATTACGAGCGTTCGACCTGATAATT
>JBDKUB010000076.1:0-6149 GCA_039679915.1 Anaerolineaceae bacterium | reverse complement strand
CTATGAAGTCGAACGGCGGGCATTAATGATGAGCGGAGGGGAGCGCCATATCTATTTTGGTGAATGTATTCCAATGATCGATGTCTTTTTTGATCACTTGAATTATAACCATCCGGTTGATTACCGAAACCGATTGGAAATACATCCATGGTGTGTCTCGCTTTCCGATTTGTTATTGCAAAAATTGCAGATTGTCCAAATAAACGATAAAGATCTAAAAGATGCAATGCTGCTTTTTTTAGCTTCAAAAATCTCTGAAAACGAAGGAGAAGGAATTTGTGGGAAATATATTGCCAAGTTGTTCAGCGATGATTGGGGTTTTTATTACACAGCGACTACCAATCTGGAAAAGGTAAAAGAAGCAGCGAAAAATGTAAAAGTGTTGGAGGATAATCATCGTCAAATCATCAACAAAAATATCGATTATTTATTGGAAAAAATCGAAAGTTATCCAAAATCAGGGAAATGGAAATCCAGAGAAAAAATAGGGACAAAAAAAATCTGGTATAACGAAATTACAGATTGGATGTAATGATCGAAAACAAAAATATTCAAAATATATAAAGTTTAGGAGAATAAAAAAAGATATCATGGATCAATCCTATCAATCTGCGTTGAAATACGCCCAAAAATGGGTGGAAATTATTCAAAAAGATGATTTGGATGAAGCAGAAGCCAGGCAAATTATTAATGAATCGAAAGATAATTTCAACCGATATTTCAATAAAGGATGGGTGAAATATAGAAAATCTGTTACTGAAGCAGGCGACTGGGCAGCCGTCGAATGGACGGGATCCGGAGCGCTATTCAAGGATGTGCTGGGCAGAGAGTATATTGACTGCCTGGGAGGGTATGGCTTATTGAGTTTTGGGTGGTCGAATCCTGAAATTGTTGCCACTGTGAAGGCGCAATTGGATAGAACTCCCATGCCTACCCAGGAATTGATCGATCCTTTACGCGGTGCATTAGCTCATTTGGTGGCGATGATCACTCCTGGCGATATCCAATACAGTTTTTTTGCTGCCAGTGGTACGGAAGCCAATGAAGGCGCCATAAAATTAGCCAAAATGTACTCCCATAAAAGCGGTTTCATCTCAGCGGTGAAAGCTTTTCATGGGAAGACCATGGGGTCTTTGAGCCTAATTGGTAAAAAAGAATTCCGTCAACCTCCGGGGTTATTATATGGAGGCCCGGTGTATTATGTTCCTTTCGGTGATGCGGATGCAGTAGAACAGCAATTGGATATTTGTCAAAAAGTGGGCATCGATATCGCTGCGGTAATCATGGAGCCAATCCAGGGAGAAGCGGGTGCTATCGTGCCACCGGATGATTTCTGGCCTAGAATCCGCGAAATCACCAAACGATATGGGGTATTGTTGATTGCGGATGAAGTTCAAACCGGTTTAGGAAGAACAGGAAAACTGTGGGGTGTCGATCATTGGGATGTAGTTCCTGATATCATGACCTTAGGGAAATCTTTTGGGGGTGGCGTTATGCCCATTAGTGCATTTTGCTCAACAGAAGAGATTTGGCAAGTTATGATGGAACCTAATCCTTTCATCCATACTACCACCACGGGAGGAGGGGCTTTAGCTTGCAGTGCTGCGATTGCAGCTATTCAAACGATTTTGAAATATCGTTTATGGGAAGAAGCTGCTAAAAAAGGCGAGTACTTGATGCCGAAATTGAAAGCACTTGCCGAAAATAATCCGCATATTTTCTCTGATATAACAGGAAAAGGATTACTCATTGGAATGCATTTTAACAATTCGGATGTTGGGTACAAGGTGGCTTCAGGTTTGTTTAGACGAGGGGTGTTGGTAGCTGGAACTTTGACCAGTGCCCATACCATTCGTATGGAACCTCCCCTGGTGATTACGTATGAGCAAATCGATATGGCACTTGACAGATTGGAAGATACAGTTAAGGAAATAAATTGTTCACAATAACAAAACCATTACCGGCATTCAATAGCCTGTTTTTGTGAATGAAAAATTATAATTTAGGAGGCTTGAAAATGAAAACATTATTAGTTGGTGTAGGTGGTGTGGGGGAGGCGATTGCTGTAATTGCTAAAACTCAACCATGGGTGGAAAAAATCGTATTGGCAGATTACAACCTCGACCGCGCTAAAGAGGTTCAGGCAAAATTAGGTGACAATGCCCGTTTCCCCGTTGAATGGATCGATGCTCATAATAAAGATCAAATCATTGCTTTAGCTAAAAAATATAATGTGAATTTAATCATGAATGCATGTGATCCATCATTCAATGAGCCAATATTCGACGCGGCTTATGAGTATGGTTGTAATTATATGGATATGGCAATGACGTTGTCATCTCCGCATCCGGAAGACCCATTCAAGAAAACCGGCGTCAAACTTGGCGATTATCAATTCGAACGAGCACAACAATGGGAAAAGAAAGGCATTTTAGCACTGGTTGGTTTAGGGGTGGAGCCAGGCATGGCAGATATTTTTGCCCGTTATGCCCAAGACCAATTGTTCGATGAAATCGACGAGATTGGTGTTCGCGATGGCGCTAATTTAGAAGTACGTGGATATGAGTTTGCACCTAATTTTTCCATATGGACGACTATCGAAGAATGCCTTAATCCACCGGTCATATGGGAAAAAGATAAAGGGTGGTTCACCACAGAGCCTTTCTCTGAACCAGAAATCTTCGAATTTCCTGAGGGGATTGGTAAAGCCGAGTGTGTGAATGTCGAACACGAAGAAGTCCTGCTGGTTCCTCGCTGGGTAAAATGTAATCGAGTTACTTTTAAATACGGCTTGGGTGATCAATTTATTGGAGTATTGAAAACCATTAAAATGCTGGGATTGGATAATAAAAATCCCATCAAGGTTAAAGACGTCATGGTCGCTCCTCGAGATGTAGTCGCGGCTTGTTTACCCGATCCTGCCCACCTGGGTGACCGCATGTTCGGGAAGACCTGCGCAGGCACATGGGTTAAAGGCAAAAAAGATGGAAAACAACGCCAGGTTTATATTTATCAAGTTGCCGATAATGAAGAATGCATGAAAAAATTAGGTTGCCAGGCTGTAGTGGCTCAAACAGCCTTTAATCCTGTCATTGGTTGGGATTTGCTGGAGCATAATATTTGGAAAGGTGTTGGTGTGCTTGGTCCAGAAGCTTTCGATCCGCAACCATTTATGAATAAAATGGCTGCCTACGGTTTTCCTTACGGCATCAAAGAGATGTAAGGATTTTAGAGAATAGATTTTTATTAACCAACCGACAGTTTGCAAGTTGTCATTGCGAAGGAGCGAAGCGACTGAAGCAACCTTTTTGGTTAAAAATTGCTTCGGAGCAATAAACGCCCTTCGCAATGACGAATGATTAAAACTATCGGATGAGTAGAATTTTTATCAACGAGGAGAAGAAGATCATGGCTACTAACAACGGAGAAAATAATGTAATCAAAAAAGAGGCAAGTAAATTAAAACGTGAATTAACCTTGTTTCCACTGTTTGGTTTGATATATTTCACGGTCTGTGGCGGAGCTTTTGGCGCAGAGCCCATGGTAGGTTGGTCTGGACCAGGTTTGGCGATCTTACTTTTTTTCGTTACACCCCTGGTTTTTAGCATACCAAACATGCTCATGGTAAGAGAAATGCAATCTATGATGCCAGTGGAAGGTGGTTATTACCACTGGCTCAAACAGGCTTTTGGACCTTTTGCAGGATTCTTGGGTGGTTGGATGAACTGGGTAGTCGCCTGGGTAGATGTATCGATTTACCCTGTTCTCGCGGCATATTATTTGGGGTATTTTATACCTGCATTGCGTGAAGGCGGGACTATTTTTGGGGTATATATTTCGTCGACCTGGTTGTCTTTCTTTGTGGCAATTATCTTGATTTGGGTAGTAAGCTATTTGAATATCCGCGGGGCGCGTTTATCAGGGTTGACTACCGACTGGTTGGGTATTGTGATGATGATCCCCTTGATATTGATGTCTATCGTGGGCATCTATGCCTGGATCAAGAGCGGGACAACTGTTCATCTACCTTTCTTACCCGAAGGAGTTTCTTTGACCGGGGCGTTAAGTACTGGTATCTATGTGGCAATGTGGAACTTTATGGGGTGGGAACTGCCAACTGCAGCCGGCGATGAAATAGTTAATCCTAAACGTACATATACCATGGCAATGGTCCTGGTTTTATTTGCGGCTATAGCCACCTATTCTATTCCCACGGTAGCAGGCCTATATGGTGGTGCAGGGGAAAACGGACAATATCAATTGTGGGGAATTGAAGAATATGAATCCGGTGAAGGAATTGGCACGGTTGTTCAAGATTACGGCATTCCTGTTGAAAAATTAGAGGAATGGGGAGTGGATCCCAGCAGTTCAGTCGGTTGGGAATTTCCGGATATTGCTCATAAAATAGGAGAAAAAGCCACAGGTGTAAAAAATGGCGGCTTAGCGCAGTTTTTAGGAATTACCGTAACGATTTCTGCAATATTAAGTATGATTGGATTATTTATTGGTAATGGATTAGGCGGCACACGTGTGCCATTTGCCATGGCAGAAGATGGAATGATGCCGAAGTTCCTGGTTAAAGTGCACCCCAAATTTGGTACTCCTTGGGTATCGATTATTATTTGCGGCGTCATATTCTCCATATTCTCATTATCGGCTTTTGCGTCTCTGGTTGTAATCGATGTATTCCTGAATATGCTTGTATTAATGGCAGAGTTTTTTGCCTTATGGAAACTTCGTTTCACCAAGCCTGATTTACCACGAAATAAAGTGCCAGGTGGATATTTTGGATTGACTTTAGTCACGTTAGCACCGGCTGCAATTATCCTGTTGGCAATTTATAGCAGTGTAGTAGAGGAAGGCTTGAGCTCCATCGGTATGGGATTGGTCGCGATTGCCATAGGTGCCCTCCTTTACTTACCAATAAAACATTTTGTGAAACCCGGAATTCCTGATGTAAACCCATATGTTATATCTACTGAAGAATGAGATGGTTGTTGTACTGAAGGGAGGGTAAATATGCCTTACGGTTATACAGGACAAATTTTACATGTTGACCTCACGCGGGGCAAATTGGAAATCGAGACCCCTTCCGAGGAATTTTATCGAAAATACATGGGGGGAAGCGCCATGGGGCTGTATTACATTTTACGGGAAATGCCGACTAACATCGATCCATTAGCTCCAGAAAATGTATTGACGATTATGGCAAGTGTAACCACCGGCGCGCCAATTTCAGGACAAAGCCGAATAAACATCAATGCGAAATCACCGATGAGTGGCGCCATCGGTGATTCGCAAGGTGGTGGATTTTTCCCGGCGGAATTGAAATTTTCTGGTTATGATGGGATCGTCATAAAAGGTCATTCTTCCACCCCTGTTTATCTTTCCATTATCGATGGAAAAGCGGAACTTCACGATGCCTCTCAATTAATAGGCAAATATACTGGTGAAGTGGATAAGATATTGAAAGAAGCTGTTGGTGATCCGAAAGCTGAAATTCTTCAACATGGCATCGCAGCAGAAAAAGGCGTCTTATTTTCAAGTGTAGTCAGCATGTCCAATAGAAATAATGGCAGAACCGGCATGGGGTTAGTGATGGCAAGTAAAAACCTGAAAGCCATTGTTGTACAGGGAAATAAAAAATTAGAATTGGCATACCCGGAAAAGATTAGCACGCTTAATAAATCTGGACCAAAATTCATGAGTGAAAACCCAGATGTGGATGGTTTAGGGAAATTAGGCACTGCTAGTGTGGTTATGTTTCAGAATATGATTGGAACATTACCAACATACAATTACACTGCCGGACAATTTGAGCACTGCGAGGATATAAGTGGTGAAGTTTTATATGACACGGTGCTGAAGAGGCGTGATACATGCTACGCTTGTATTGTACGCTGTAAACGAGAGGTGGAAATATCCGAAGGTGCGTATCAGGTCGATCCGTATTATGGTGGTCCTGAATATGAAACCCTGGCAACGTTTGGATCGTATTGCGGGATAAACAATTTAGCTGCTATCTGCAAAGCCAATCAAATATGCAATATGTACGGTGTGGATACAATATCTTGCGGAGCAACGATAGCCTTTGCGATGGAGTGTTTCGAGAAAGGGATCATTGGATTAAAAGAAACCGGCGGAATACC
>JBDKUB010000462.1:0-2183 GCA_039679915.1 Anaerolineaceae bacterium | reverse complement strand
CATGCTTTTCAACCGGAATGGATTCGCCTGTGATAGAGGACTGATCAACCGAGGATGATCCTGTGATCACTACACCATCAACGGGGATCTTCTGTCCAGGCCGAACGACTACGGTGTCTCCGGCTTTTACCTCTTCTACCTGAGCCCGAGTTTCCACTCCATTTTTAAGTACCATTGCCTCTTGTGGGGCTAAAGCGACCAGGGCTTGAATGGAACCCCGGGCCTTATCGACAGCATAGGCCTCAAGGACATCGCCAAGTGAAAAGATGACGACTAACCCTGCTGCTTCTTCCCAAAGACCTAAATAAATGGCGCCAATTGCGCCTACGATCAATAAGGTATTAATGGTCAGACGGCCATGTCGTAGGGCAGCGAAACCGGATTTAGCCGGGTAGATCCCGCCAATGATCACGGCGATACCATAAAGCGCTTTTGCCAGAGACTCCGGTAAACCCAGGTGGGTCCATTCGGCGATTAAAGTCAAAATCGTTATCACGCCGGCAATTGCCAAAAACACATTTCGCGGTTGTCTCCACCAGGGAATCAGCGCAGGTTTTTTCTGTGTTTCCGTGATCGGCCCCGGTGATTCTATCGTGGAGGAAAGATCTTCATCATTGGCCACTCCCGGATGTCCCATTTTGGTCAATGTTGCGAATACATCCCCTAAAATCGCATCGCCCGGTTCATGCTCAATCCTCAGCTTCTGGGCAGCAAAATTGACCTCTGCCTTCTTCACACCCGCTATAGCTGAAACAGCTGCCTGAATATCTCTGGCACACTCCGGACAGTCAATCCCCTTTACTTGAATTGTGCTGGAAACGGTTGTCTTCGTTGCGCCACCTTCCAAGATGGCGGGATGCCCCATTTTCGTCAACGTCTGAAGGATCTGGTCAACGGTTGCCTCATCATCGTCATGAACGACACTGAGTTTCTGGGCTGCAAAATTGACCTCGGCCCTTTGCACACCAGGCATGTCCGCAACTGCCTTTTGAATATCTTTAGCACAATCCGGGCAGTCAATGCCTTTAACGGTTAGTACGCTGGTTAATACAGGTGATTGGTTAATGACTTTACTCTTAGTAACTTTCGTTTTGTTACTCATACAAATCTCCTTGAGAATAACATCTTTTGTGGGATCGATTACTTGACTTTTGTTATATCAATTTTATTTGATATAACTTGGTAAAAAAAGTGTACTACTTAGGTCTATACAGAAACAGACCTTGCCTGTTCCTGCTTTTCTCCGGCCAATAACCTGGTCAGATGCAGGACGCTGGGATTGGTTAAGCGATAATGGCTCCAAGTGCCGCGAGTTTCACGGATAATCAAGCCGGCTTGCAGGAGCAGATTGAGATGGTAAGAAATCTTAGACTGGCTGAGGCCGAGCAACTCTTCGAACTCACACGTGCAGAGATCCTCTCCACACCTACGCAAATCCTCTCGCTGGCTCAGAAGGTAGAGCATTTGAAGCCGGATCGGATCGCTTAAAGCTTTGGCTGCATTCGCTAAGACCTCCACCTCGGCTTGAGGAAGGAGTTCGAGGTCGCCTCGATGAAAGCGGGGTATTTCCGTTGTACAGCACGTTTTCATATTAGTATCCTTCTATATCAATTTTTTTTGATATAAGCTAGAAAAGATTATACCTGTTGAGACAACAATGTCAAGGGGATAATCATTCTCTACCGTAACATAAACCAATTCGCGGATAATCGTCATCATCCGACTATGAACATTCTCACCTCTTAATAAAGTCGAATGGGACTATCTTGACAAATGAACTAACATAATATATCATCGAATCATGATATATAAATATGTTAGGAGAAATAAACTATGCAAATCGTGGCAAATGCAGAAGGAATTCAATTACAGTCGAAATTGTTTCGCGGCTTTGGCGATCCAGCGCGCCTAAATATATTACAGGCGCTGCGGAATGGCCCCATGACCGTGACCGAGATAGTAGCATCCACGGGGATGAGCCAATCCAACACATCCAACCACTTGCGCTGTCTGCGCGAATGCGGTTTAGTTGCAGCCGAACAACAAGGGAAATTTGCACTCTATCGTCTTAGCGACGACCGTGTCGGCGATCTGCTGGCAATGGCCGAATCCTTATTGTCCGATGTTGCCCGTGGAATATATGAATGCACCCGATATACCCTCCCACGCGACATAAGTCAGGA
>JBDKUB010000338.1:0-5125 GCA_039679915.1 Anaerolineaceae bacterium | reverse complement strand
TGAGAATCACGCTGCCCACCCCTTCTTTCAATAGAGCGGCTGCCGCTGCTCGGCAGGAATCTTCCATATCCGGTGTAATTCCGGTCATGGTTGCCGCTTCATGTTCATTAGGAATAAGCACATCGATCTGTTCAAGCAAATCCCTTTTAAGGATCTGAGCTGGGGCAGGGTTTAGAATCACCCTCACCCCCCGCTTTTTAGCTATCTGTGTGGCTGCATAAACAGTCTCGAGGGGTGTTTCTAGCGGCATTGATAGGCAATCGAAGGCATCGATTTCGCTTAATATTTGCCTCACTTTTGCCTCGGTAAGGGTGAAATTGGCGCCTGGTGCTACGGCGATGCTGTTTTGTCCATGTTCATCCACTTCGATGAGGGCTACGCCGGTGGTAGTATGCTCATCCACGCCAATATAACGGGTTTCGATTCCTTCTTTTTGCAGCCCGGAGATCAGTTCAGAGCCAAAAGCATCTCCTCCGACCTGCCCGATCATGGTCACTTGAGCGCCAAGCCGGGCTGCAGCGACCGCCTGGTTGGCGCCTTTACCGCCCGGGAAAGTGGCAAACGTGCCACCCGTTAAAGTCTCACCCGGTTTTGGAATGCGCGGGATGCGGACTACCAGGTCCATATTCAAACTGCCAACGATTACAATGTGCATACCCGTTGAAACCCTCCAATTTCAATATTGATCATTTGAAAACTGATTAAACCCCTCATCGATTCCAAAAAGCTAGAAATCCAAGAAAAATAAACTTCGTGTTGTGGCGGGGGAGGCAGCCCTGACAGACTGTCGGGCTGCCTTCCGCCCATTATATCCCTACTCGCAAGTGCTGTATTTCCAGCAGTATCCCGAGCAGGAAAGGTTCAATGTTTACATAGGTTAAGGACAACTGGTTTTGCCGTTGGGGGCAAACTTGGTGTACTGGCAGTAATTTTCAATAGTGATGAGAACCATATCGATGGACTGCTTCTCAGGCTTTTGAGGTGTGCCGTTCTTGATGTAGTAGTCCGCTTGAATAGCTGCCTGGGTAGCCATTTCGGCAACCGGCTGCAGGGATGTGGCTTTCAGTTCACCCTTGCCGATGGATTGAATGGCATCATCCGAACCGTCGAAGCCAACCACGATTACATCGGTCTTGCCAGCCGCAAGCAGAGCAGCCTGGGCGCCTAGAGCCATGGTATCGTTACCGCAGATGACACCTTTTACATCGGGGTGAGCCTGGAGCAAGCTTTCCATCACACTATAGCCTTCCGTCTGGCTCCAGTTGGCAGTTTGCTGAGCAACCATCTTCATATTGGGATATTGATCGATGACATCGTGATAACCTTGGGAGCGGATGTGGGCATTGGTATCGGTGTCTTTACCCGTTAACTCAATGTAATTACCCTCTTCGCCCATCAGTTCGACGAAGTATTCAGCCAGGATGGTAGCGCCTTGATAGTTATTGGAAACAATCTGGGCTACAGCAACGCCTTCCTTGGTGATCTCACGGTCTACCAGGAATGAAGGGATACCGGCGTCTTTGGCTTTCTGCACGGCGGCTATAGATGCATCCGCACCGGCATTGTCAAGAATGATGGCAGAGACACCCTCAGCGATACAGGTTTCGAACAGCTCCATTTGCTTATTGGCGTCATCGTCATGAACCATCTTGATGGCTTTATAGCCAAGTTCTTCAGCTTTGGCAGCAGCAATATCCTGCATGGCGCCAAAGAAAGGATTTTCTACGGGTGGTACGATCACACACATCGATTTCTGAGCTTCAGCCGGCTCGGCGGCAGCGGGAGCTTCCGTAGGTTCTTCTACCGGAACCTGTGTGGGTTCTTCCACGGGAGCCTCTGTAGGGACGACAGCAGGGGCAGTGGTAGGGGTGGCGGCTGGTTGGCATGCGCTGAGCAGCATGACCAACATAACCAACAGCCCAATTACTTTGTAAATATTTTGCTTGTGCATATTCATCTCCTCATTTTTGATTAATTTGACCCTTTTCCTTCATGCAGTTTTATCAAATCGGAAAGGGGAGTTTGACAATGGATAAATTTCATTCCAAATATATTGTCTTCTTAAACTTGCTTTTTCTCCTTTCTAGCCTAACTTGCTGATGAACACCATAAATTATTTTTCTTGCTGCTGTGCAAGAGCAACACTCTCTTGCATGCGTGCTTGCATCTGGTCTAGAATAACAGCCAGTACAATAACTGCGCCTTTAATAACCGACTGCCAAAAGGTGGAAACGCCCAACATGATCAAACCATCGCCCAAAACACCGATAACGAATGCGCCAATCAGCGTGCCGCCAACGTTACCACGCCCGCCGGCCAGGGAAGTGCCGCCCAAAACCACCGCAGCGATGGCACTCAGTTCGTAGGTTTCGCCGGTGGCTGGGTGAGCTGCTACCAGTTGTGAGGCAACGATCAAACCGACCCACGCACAGCAAAAGCCGCTGATTGCATAGACGATGACTTTAGTGGGATTGATCGGCACGCCGGATAGGTTAGCTGAACGCTCATTGCCACCCAGGGCATAGACGTGCCGTCCAAATGGGGTGCGCATGGTGACTAAATATGCAATCACCGAAAATACCACCATAATCCAAATCGAATAAGGAATGCTCAAGAAAGTGCCGGCTCCCAGGACCTCGAAACCGGTGTTGCCAAACTCCTCCCTGCCTACCAGGTTGGCAAAGGTCAAGCCGTTGTTGCGCAAACCAGCAAAACCACGCCCTATATACATCATGCCCAGGGTCGCAATAAACGGAGCTACGTTGAACTTAGCAATGATCAAACCGGTGATTGTCCCCAGAACAGTACCGATAATCAACGAAATCAGCACAATCATCCAGGTGTGGGGGTAAACGGTTACTCCAAGCGCCGGTATAGTAAAACCTTCGTTGATCATGCCACCGGCGATCATCGCCACTAAGCCTACAATCGAACCCACCGAGAGGTCGATGCCGCCGGTGAGGATCACGAAAGTCATGCCTATGGCGAGGATGGCATTGATGGCTACGTGCTTGGACATGATGACGATATTGGTGCCGGACAAGAAGCTTGGAGAGAGAATCGAGAAGACCACAACAACGATGATAAGGGCAACAAAGGCGCGACCACGCAGGAGTAGATTTTGAATTTCTATCTTTATATTGCGGTGAGGTTTCACAGAAGCCTTAGCTGAGGTCATATGATTACTTTCCTCCATTAGAGTTATTTTCAACTTGGACAAGCTCATGACCAATCGCTGATGCCGCTACCAGTTTCTCCTCAGTGGCTTCGTCATGGGAGAACTCGCCGGTGATCTTGCCCTTTGACATAACCAGAATACGGTCGGACATTGCTAGAATTTCCTTCAATTCCGAGGATACAAAAACAACACCGTAGCCTTGCAAAGCCAGGTTGTTCATAATTTCGAAGATTTCAGATTTAGCACCTACATCGATACCCCGCGTGGGTTCATCCATTAGCAGAACTTTTGGCTCGGTGAGTAAGCCTTTGGCAACCACCACCTTCTGCTGATTACCGCCGCTCAACGATGTAATCAACTGGTTAGGGTTGGTCACCCGCACCCGTAGGTCTTTGATCATGCCATTCACAGCAGCCATTTCTTTTTTCCGTGAAATGAAAAACCTGCTGAGGTAACGCGCCAGGCTGGATAGAGTCATGTTATGAGCCACCGAGAGCGTTGGCACAAGGCCTTCAGCCTGGCGGTTCTCCGGTATGAGAACAATGCCTTTACGAATGCGGTCTGTAACCGTGAAGGTTAGTAATTTTTTGCCATTAAGAATAACTTCTCCATTGGCAAGGGGGCAAGTGCCTGCCAGGCAGTCGAGCAGGTCGGATCGACCGGCGCCCATCAAGCCATACAACCCCAGAATTTCACCGGCATGCACATCGAATGAGACATGATCCACCACATATCCGCCTCCAAGACGCGGCAGGGTCATGTTCTCTATATGCATCAGCACCTCGCCAATCTTATGTTCGGTGCGGGTGAAGAGTTTGCTCGGACTTCTGCCAACCATTTTCTCGATGATCCACGGCACGTCGATCTTCGAGGCTTCCGCTTCGCACACCAATTTGCCATCGCGCAGGATGGTTACATAATCACCAATTTGAAGCAACTCTTCCAGCTTATGAGATATATAAATGATCGAAACGCCGTTTGCTTTCAGTTCACGGATAACCTTGAACAGCACCTGCACTTCAGCCACGCTCAAGGCGGAGGTCGGTTCATCCATAATCAAAATTTGGATGTTTTGCGCCAACGCCTTGGCAATTTCGACGATTTGTTGCTGGCCTATGCGCAGATCGCCAACGTAGGCCTCCGGCTTGATATTTTGTTCCAGACGCCTGATCAGCTCGCGGGTGCGCTTCTTCTGTGTCTTCCGGTCAATGAACACGCCGTTGGATGAAAGCTCGCGCGCCAAGAAAATATTTTCGTCCACAGTGAGATTCGGACAGAGAGTCAGTTCCTGATAGATGATGCCGATACCATGACGGGTGGCATCCAGGGGCGACTTGATGTGAATTTCTTTTCCTTCCAGCAGCACACGCCCATGGGTAGCCTGTTCTACGCCGGCCAAAATCTTCATCAGGGTGGATTTCCCTGCGCCGTTCTCGCCCACCAGCACGTTGACCTTACCGCGATAGACATTAAAATCGACATTCTCCAGGGCTATAGTGCCCGGAAATACCTTGGTGATGCCTTCAGCACGAAGACATACATCTGCCATAGGCGAGGGGTGTGTATCCATTTGTCCAACAACCTGACTGGCAACGGTCATACGGTCACTCCTTGACCACAATTTTCACCGGAACAATGGTGACCTTGGAAAGGTCGATATTCACCAGGTTGAAAGTGCGGATGGTCATGGCACCTTCGAATTCAATAGTCTTGCCCAAGAGATTTGCTTTATCCAGAGGGCCAACTACCTCAGAAAGCACCCGCTTATTGATTTCAGCCGCTACCTTCCCATATTGGGTTTGCTCTTTGAACTCGCCAAAGGTGATGCCCACCGCGTCTCGAATAGATGAATTGTCACTCGGGATGCGTGTGCCAATATAAATCAGGACCGAGATAGGACCATCATATCCTTTTACTTTTACCTCTATGGTACCAACACTGGACTCG
>JBDKUB010000133.1:0-3095 GCA_039679915.1 Anaerolineaceae bacterium | reverse complement strand
GGGTGCCAATTTATTCATGATCGTGATGGCTGCTCAAAATGGCATGTGGGATATGCTGAGCGCTTCTGTGAAAAAGATGCAAGATATGAACATGCGCATGCGCTATTTTCCCAGACCGATCGTAGTTTCTCCGGTAGGATTGGCATTAGGTGGTGGTTCAGAAATTATCATGCACGGCAGTCGGGTTGTAGCCGGCGCTGAATTATATGCTGGAATGGTCGAATTTGGAGCCGGTGTAATTCCCTCCGGGGGTGGCACGAAAGAGATGGTGCGGCGCATTCTCAATCCGGGAATGCGCATCACAAATGTTGAACCCTTACCATTTCTCCAACGCATATTCGAGCAGATTGGTTTTGCAAAAGTAGCTACCAGTGCCGAGGAAGCGCGTGCATTGGGCATTCTATCCCAGGCTGATAGGGTAGTGATGAACCGCAGTCATTTAATTGCAGAAGCCAAACGAGAAGTTTTGAATATGGCAATTGGTGGCTATAAACCACCTTTGTCCGAAAAAATCTACGCAGCCGGAAGAGACAGCTTAGCTGCAATGAAAGTCGGGGTCTATATGATGAAGGAGGGAGGGTATATCACCGAATACGAGAACCACATGGCTGGCAAACTGGCATACGTTATGACCGGTGGTGAGCTAAGCAAACCAGCTTGGGTGCCAGAACAATACATACTTGACCTAGAACGCGAGGCGTTTTTATCGTTGTGCGGCGAGCAAAAGACCCAGCAGCGCATGTGGAACATCCTGCAAACCGGGAAGCCGCTCAGGAATTAACCCAAGGGAATGTGGTTACGACATATAGAAGGAGATGTAAGTATGGAACTATCTAATCCTTCATGCCAGCCGGTTATCGTGGCTGCTTTACGAACAGCGGTAGGCAAAGCTAAAAAAGGAAGCCTGGCGACTACCCGCCCGGACGAGATGGCTGCCGCGGTCATTCGCGAATTGCTGCAGCGGACGCCTGAGATTTCCCCCGCAGAAATAGATGATGTCATTCTAGGCTGCGCTTTTCCGGAGGGAGAGCAGGGTATGAATATGGCTCGACTGGTCAGTCTTCGGGCTGGTTTGCCGGATTCGGTTCCGGCTGAAACAATCAACCGTTTTTGCTCTTCAGGGTTACAAAGTATTGTCCATGCTGCTTATGCAATCATGGCAGGTCAAGCCAGTGTAATCATCGCGGGAGGCGCCGAATCGATGAGCATGGTGCCGATGACCGGTATAAAATTTTCACCAATGCCTTATCTGGCTGAGAACTATCCTCAATATTACACCGCTATGGGATTGACTGCAGAAAACGTGGCAGAGAAGTATAAAATTAGCCGCGAAGACCAAGATGCATTCGCTTTACGCAGTAATCAACTTGCGGCTAAAGCGGTGGAAATGGGCGTGTTCGATGATCAAATTGTTCCTCTTGAAGTGGAGATTGTGGAACTAGATGCTGAAGGAAGACCAACCACTCGGAAATTCATTTACAGCCGCGATGAAGGTCCGCGCACGGACACCAGCCTGGAAGCACTGGCAAAATTGAAACCATCATTCAAGGAAGGTGGGACGGTAACAGCCGGGAATTCTTCTCAGATGTCGGATGGTGCTGCTGCTGTGATAATCATGTCTGCTGAAAAAGCCGAGTTGTTGGGTATTCAGCCTTTAGTTCGCTTTGTAGCTTATGCCGTAGGTGGGGTCGCGCCGGAAATAATGGGAATTGGACCGGTTGTCGCAATTCCTAAGGTGCTGAAATTAGCCGGACTGAGTTATGAAAATATCGATTTGATCGAGCTCAATGAAGCTTTTGCTTCGCAAAGTTTGGCTGTCATAGAACAACTTGAGCTAGATAGAGAGATTATCAATGTCAATGGTGGCGCTATTGCGCTAGGACACCCCTTAGGCTGCACGGGTGCCAAATTAACTACCCAACTTATCTACGAGATGAAACGACGTGACATTCAATATGGTATGGTAACTATGTGCATCGGCGGCGGCATGGGTGCAGCGGGCATCTTCGAGAATCTGTAAAATGTGAAACAGGTAATTGGATGATTGGGCAATCAGGTAATTTGGAATAGTCGAGATTCGAGAGTCGATAACTGACAACTGATAACCGATACCAATCAACAATATCGGAGGAAAAAATGGCAGAATATACGATAGAACAACTGATCAATAACCATCCCAAGGCTTTTAGGCCGGAAAAAGCAGTTGGGGTTAACGCGGTTATACAATATATTTTAACTGGTGAAGAAGCCGGCGAATGGATCATTACCCTGAAAGATGGCGTCTGCACAACAGCCCCAGGAAAAGCAGAGGCACCCCATATGACCCTGACAGCGGATTCCAATGATTTTCGCGATGTGCTGTTGGGTAAGGTCAATGGGATGAAGTACTTTATGGAGGGAAAGCTCAAACTGGCTGGCGACTTGAACCTGGCGATGAAGCTGACCGAATTTTTCAAGATGGGTGGTTAAGGAAATTAAAAATTCCTCTCCTCTTGTTCTTTCAAGAAAGATTGGGCAGGGGAGAGGAATAGACGGCAAGTCCGAGATAATTCAATCTTTGAACGGCATTGGCACCACTTTGCGTTTTATTTCCGTTTCCAGGCGTTCGATTTCTGCTTTGACTTTAGTGACTGCATCAGCTTCAGCGATGGTTTCTTTTGAATCCGATCTACGAAGTTTGAATTCGACGCTCTTTTCTTTTACCATGCGGTCGCTAATCGTGAGGCGTATGGGTAAGCCAATCAAGTCTGCGTCGGTAAATTTTACCCCGGGGCTTTCTTCTCGATCGTCATATAGAACTTCGACTCCTGCATTTTTTAGATCATTATATAATTTGTCCGCGGTCAGGCTGGCTTTTTGGTCGTTCTTTCCAGGCAACATGACCAGGTGTGCCTGATATGGCGCAACGCTGATCGGCCATATCAATCCGAGTTCATCATTGTGTTCTTCGGCAACACAAGCCAGGCATCGCCCACTGCCAATACCATAGGAACCCATGATGATCGGTTTTTCCAGACCATCCTTATCCAGGAAAGTGCAGCCCATTGCGTCGCTGTAACGGGTGCCGAGCTTGAAGATATTGCCTGCTTCGACAC
>JBDKUB010000231.1:0-2896 GCA_039679915.1 Anaerolineaceae bacterium | reverse complement strand
AGGTTTGGAAGGGAGAAGCCCGGTATGGATTTGCCTTAACCCGTCCACCAGGACACCATGCAACCTCGAATCAGGGAATGGGATTTTGTTTGTTGAACAATGTCGCTATCGCAGCGCAATACCTCGTCATGAAATGCGGCGCTGAGCGATTGGCAATCGTGGATTTGGATCTGCATCATGGAAACGGGACTCAAGAAATATTCTGGAGCCGGGGTGACGTGTTTTATTTTTCGACCCACCAATATCCGTATTACCCTGGGAGCGGCGATTTATCAGAAACGGGGGCGGGGGATGGGGCTGGAAAAACGGCAAATTTTCCGCTTCCGCCTGGTTCTGGAGAACAGGCTTTTACCACGATTATGCAAGAAATCATCATTCCTCTCATCGATGGATATCGACCTCAAATGATTTTGGTTAGTTGCGGCTTTGATTCGCATTGGAAAGATCCCCTAGGATATTTATTGTTATCTGCAAAGGGTTATGGTGAGCTTATTGAAAGTATGGTCGATTGGGCAGATAAACATTGTGCCGGGAAATTGGCTTTGTTTTTAGAGGGTGGCTACGATCCAGACGCGCTAACGGCGTGCAGCGAGGCTGTTGTGACGCCATTAATTAAAAGTAGACCTTTTGTCGATCGATTAGGACCATCTCCCAAACCTGAAGGGAAATCATGGAGAATGGTTTTTGATAAAGCAAAGCAAATTTGGTCTTTGTGATTCAATAATAGTGGATGTCAATATGGGAAGTCAATTTCAGGAAAAAAATCAAAGTTTATTAACCGATCGATTTGTCCAAGCCTTTGAATATGCATTCACATTACATAAATTCCAAAAAAGGAAGGGTACAAACATCCCTTATTTTTCACATTTGATGGCGGTTGCTGCATTGGTGAGCGAGGACGGCGGTGATGAAGACCAAGTTATTGCAGCAATCTTACATGACGCTGTGGAAGATCATGGGGGGTATAAAACATTATCGGAAATTCACCAGATGTTTGGCGAGCGGGTAGCCGATATTGTGGAAGATTGTTCCGATTCATTTTCACAACCAAAGCCACCATGGGAAAATCGGAAAAAGGAATATTTATTGCACTTGAAAAGCGCCTCTCCTGAAGCCAGGCGTGTATCGTTAGCAGATAAGCTTCATAATGCCAGATCCATTCTTAGGGATTTGGATAGTTTTGGCGATTCGGTTTGGGAACGTTTCAATGGAGGGAAAGAAGGTACCTTATGGTATTACCAATCGTTATCTGAAATATTCAATTTCGAGCAGGATGGAAGCATGGCGGTCGAATTTAAAAATCTGGTGTCTCAAATTACTGAAAGATCCCGTCGAAATCAATGAATATCGTTGTTATGATCTCCGCAGATATTGAATGGCAGACTATCCTAGAATTACACCCTTGTGCACAAATTTTCCAATCTCCAATGGGAGAATGGTTTATCGATAATTTGGATGTATTCAACCATAAAAAACCAGTCCGATATTTTCATGGGGGATGGGGGAAAATTGCGGCGGCTGCATCCACCCAATATGCTATCGACCAATGGAAGCCAGATTTGTTGATCAACCTGGGCACTTGTGGGGGGATCGAAGGGGAGGTTGAAAAAGGAACGATCATATTAGTCGATTGTGCAATTGTATATGATTTGATCGAACAAATGGGAGATAGCATTTCCGCAATCGATCATTACACCACCAGGCTGGATTTATCATGGTTGGGAACGAATTATCCAATACGAGTATTAAAAACATCTATCATTTCCGGAGATAAAGATTTACTTGTGGAGGAGCTTCAAGATTTGAAACAACGATACAATGCCAGGGTGGGGGATTGGGAATCTGGCGCGATTGCGTATGTTGCTTCTCGGAATCAAATCCCCTTATTGATTTTGCGGGGTGTTACAGACTTAGTGAGCAGTGCCGGAGGGGAGGCTTATGGTCATTTTGAATTGTTCGAACAGGCGAGTCAAACAATAATGCAAGGCTTAGATCGATCATTATCGGGGTGGATTGAAATTGCGGGGATGTTATAATCCATAATTGATCATTAATCCAATCCAATAACCAATGTGATCATATGTCGGACCAACAAGAATTAAGTGAACGTGAACTTGAAATATTAAAGCTTGTTGCAACCGGAGTTAGCAATAAGGAAATAGCTCAACGGTTGTATATAAGTACGAATACGGTGAAGGTTCACTTGAAGAATATCTTCACGAAAATTGGGGTGGTTTCGAGAACAGAAGCTGCTATGTATGCGGTGAAGGTTGGGTTGATTCCGGAAGTCATCCCTGTTAAAGAAGATATCGAGAATAATCACACCAATGAAGCGATTGTTCAAACTGATATTAACCATTCTCGAAATCGATGGAACTGGATTGTCATTATTGTATTATTAATTAGCGTAAGTATAGGGATTGGGATTTACGCATATTGGCAAATGAATCAAACGCCCACGTTTGCAGAAAACAATCTAAATTCTCCTACTCCCAGCCCGATTCCACGCTGGCAGGAGAAAGCTTCGCTGCTTACTCCTAGAAAAAGTATGGCTGTTGTAGCTTACGAAAATCAAATCTACGCAATCGGTGGAGAAACGGAAAATGGTCCATCCAATGCGGTTGAAAAATATGATTTATCGACGAATACTTGGTCGACTTTAGCTCCACTTCCTGAACCTTTAACCGAGATAAGCGGTGCTGTGATTGGTGGTTTGGTTTACATCCCGGGCGGTAAATCATTAGATGGGAAGATAATAAAAACGCTGCGAGTTTATGATCCCCATAAAGATCAATGGGATGAATTGGCACCCCTTCCATACAACCTCTGTGGATATGCTATCGCAGCATATGAAGGTAAATTATATCTATTCGGGGGTTGGGATGGAAAAAAAGCG